>JAYVRP010000895.1:0-13320 GCA_043776215.1 Rhodoferax sp.
GCAGGTGGTGCTCAAACTCAAGACGGCCTGGCGCGACGGCACCACGCACATCGTGATGTCGCCGCTGGAGTTCATGCAGCGCCTGGCCGCTCTGGTGCCGCGGCCCCGGCTGCACCTGATCCGCTTCCATGGGGTGCTGGCGCCGAATGCCAAACTGAGGGCACTGGTAGTGCCGCATGGCCCCGAGGATGTCACAGGCAAGTCGGAGCTGACGGCGACCGAACCGGGCTGCGCGCATGGCCAGCCAGAGCGCATCAGCTGGGCCCGGTTGCTCAAGCGCGTGTTTGAGATTGACCTGGAGCACTGCCCGAACTGCGGCGGCCAGCTCAAGATCATCGCCGCCATCCTGGAGGCACCGGTAATAGAGCGGATCCTCACGCACCTGGGGCTGCAGGCCCGGGCACCGCCCCGGGTGCCGGCGCGCGGAGATCTTCAGCAGGCGGCGTGAAGGCGGCCCGGTCCCCCGGGCCGCGGGGAGGGGCTGCGCCTGACGCGGGTCGGGCCCGGTGAGGGGCCACGAAGGGCGAGGGTTTGCCCGATGTCGAGGCGGATTTCGGGTCAGGCGGTGGGGCTGCGGCTGCCAAGTGCGTGACCGGCCGGGCAACATCCCCCCAAGAACTCCCCGGTCTGCCACCCAGAGCGGGCGAGCCCATCCCGGCGAGAAAGAAAACATGCCGTTTGATTTTCCTATCCGCCCTTCGTACCGGGCTGCAAGTGTCTCCGGTTTGAGTTCTGCGTCGTATCGACCCCTTGGCTCGCGCACCAACTCATCGTATGTGGCCGGCCGCCCCTCACGGTCGAGATACCCCATCTCATCTTCGCGCGCCTTCATCGCCACCCATTCCTCGAGCGTCGAATTGATCATGGGCGAATGTGACGCACCAATTCCAAGTACCACCTTCGCCATTACGATGCCTCCTTCAAAATTTCGGTGAATGCCTTATGCCGGCGCCAACTCGCTGGTCAGCAACTTGGAGGTGATCCTAAAAGGAATCACCATCGTCGGATGCTGTAATTCCAAAGTTTTCGCAGAACGAAAACTAGCCGCACGCTGCCGAGGCAACTCTGGCGTCAGACTCGCTCCGAAAGACACGCCATTGCTGGCACGCAAAACCCGCCAGGGCAAAAGTCAGGACGAGTTGCTGTTAATACTGACCGTGATCAGTGACGATCGCAGGCTCGAACGAAATGCGGTGGCATAGGCTTGACGCCTTTGCCCTGCGGCTTAAATCAGGCGGCGCACGCCGGCCTTCGAGAAGAATTGCAGCAAAAATTCGGACAATGCGTCCATAGCCTGCGTGCTGCCGCGCCGGCGACTGGTGAAGAGTGCAAATTCGCGCGTGACGATCGGATCCACCAATTGAACCTTGTGCAGCTTGTGCATCTGCAGCAACGGCTCTACATAACCCGCGCAAATCGCGCTGCCGAATCCGCTGGCCACGAGACCCAGGGCAGTGGCAGTGTGCTCGACCTGCCACGCGGCTTGCAGTTGTGGGCCATCCGGTAGCGCAGCGTTGATGCGTTGCGGTGTGTCGATACCTGTAAAGATCAAGGGCTCATCGAGCAGGTCTCTCCATCGCAGGCGCCTTCGTTTTGCCCACGGGTGCAAGGGTCCGCACGCCACGTGGACGCGGGAGCCGAACAATACTCGGGTCTGAACGTCGAGTTCGCTCGGAGCAGCCAGGGTTATCGCCAGATCGACGCGGCCTGCGTCCAGGGCGGGAAGAATCTCGTCCACCGCCAGGTCCATGGGCTCGACCCGAATGTTCGGCCTAAGTTCGCGGAACTCCGCAAAAGCAGCAGGCATGAGCGTCCACGCAATCAACTGGCTGGTGGCGATGCGCACGATGCCGGTTTTCTGGTTGCGCAGCGCCTCAGCGCACCGCTGCGCGCTCTCCAGATCCTGAAGCACGCGACGCGCATACGGCAGGTATTCCTCGCCTAGCGCAGAGAGTCGCACCCGTCTTGTCGTGCGGTCGAAAACGCGAAACCCCAGCGTGCCTTCGAGCTCGGCCACCACAATGCTCAGGGCCGACGCAGTGACGTGGATAGAGCGCGCGGCATCCACAAAGGTCCCCAGTTCGGCGACATGGACAAAGGCCCGCAGCTGGCGAAATGTGACGTTCATAAATTACTAAGTTTTTCCTTGTGAATCACTTAAAAAGTTTAGCTTGTATTTCCAGCGCGCGAACGGGAAACTTCTCCCACCCGCATGCAGTTGTGCAACAGACGGGACGCAGGAGTCAAAAATGAGACAGATCGGTCGTTGGTGTGTTGGTGTGCTCGCAGTGGCCTGTGGGGCCGCAGGCGCTCAGGACTGGAAGCCGACCCAACCCGTCGAGTACGTGGTGCCATCGGGCCCGGGCGGTGCAGCAGACCAATACGGTCGGGCCATGGGCAAGGTATTCGAGAAACTGAATTTGCTCAACGGGCAGACCTGGGTGCCAGTGAACAAGCCCTCGGGCACCGGCGTGATCGCGCTGCAGGCGCTGCAGCAGAAGCCGGGCAATGCGCACGTCATCACGCTGCTGCATACCGGCATCGTGATTTCCAACTTGGCCGGTGAACTCAAGCCCGTGCCGTCGGACTTCACCGAGGTCGCCATTTTTCTTAAGGAGACGATGGCCGTCACCGTGCGGGCGGACTCCAAGGTATCCACCGGCGCCGACCTGGTCAACGCACTGAAACGCGATCCCGCAAGCATCCGCTTCGGCTACATCGGCCACCACGTGCTCATGTCGCTCGTGAAGCCCCTGAAGGCAGCGGGCATCGACATCACCAAACTGACTTTGGTGCCGTTCCGCTCGTCAGCGGAAGCGTTGACGTCGCTGCTCGGAGGGCATGTGGATGCCGTGCCCGCCAGCACGCCGAATCTGGTGGCAATGGTCGGCGCCGGGCGGGTACGCTCCTTGGCGCTGTCATCGCCCGAGCGCCTGGGCGGGGTGTTTGCGCAAGTCCCCACCTGGATGGAACAGGGCGTGAACGCGAGTTTCAACTCGGTCTATGGCGTGATGCTGCCCGCCGGTGTGCCGCCCGAGGCCGTACGCTTCTGGGAGAACGTTTTTCAGCAGCTATCGAAAGATCCTGAGTGGCTGGCGCTGCTCGAGCGCAACGGGGCAAAGCCGTTCTACCAAAACCGACAGCAGACAGTGGCCTATTTCGTCAAGGAGCGCGAAGAATTGGCGCCACTGGTGAAGGAATTGGGGCTGGGAGCGAAGTGATGGAGGCGCAAGTTGGCCCACTCAAGGGCGTGCGGGTGATCGAGTTGGGCAACACCTTTGCAGGACCGGCCTGCGGAAGAATGTTCGCCGATTTTGGCGCCGAGGTGATCAAAGTCGAGCCGCCAGAAGGCGATCCAGTGCGCCAGATGGGCAATTTCCACAACGGCGTATCGCTGCAGGCGGTCTCCATCCAGCGCGGCAAGCGCAGCATCGTAATAGACCTGAAGACGCCGCAGGGCAAGCAGGTTCTGCGCGATCTCCTGCGCGATGCCGACGTTCTGATCGAGAACAACCGTCCCGGCGTGATGGAGCGACTCGGGTTCGGATGGGACGACGTGCAGGCGATCAACCCCCGTACGGTCATGGTGCGCATCAGCGGCTATGGCCAGACCGGACCGAACGCAAGCCGCCCGGGCTATGGCGCGATCTGCGACGCGTTTTCGGGAGTGCGAGAACTGACAGGAGACCCGGACCGACCGCCCAGCCGCGTCGCGCTTGCCACAACTGACTACCTGACGGCGGTGTACAGCGCCTTCGGCGCGATGATGGCGCTGTTCCACCGGCAGCAAAGCGGGCGCGGCCAACTGGTCGACGCAGCCCTGTACGAAACCGGCTTCTCGATGATGGAGGGCGCTGTTCCGGCCTTTGACAAGCTCGGCCTCGTGCCAACGCGGCAGGGGCCCAACCTGCCTAACGTGGCGCCCAACAGCCTGTACCCGACTAGCGACGGCTATGTATTGATCGCCGCCAATAACGGCCCGACCTGGGAGCGCTTGGTGCGCGCCATCGAGCGCCTCGATCTGTTGGCCGATACGCGCTTTGGAAGTGTTTATCTGCGCGGGCAAAACGCTGCAGCACTGGACGCACTCATTGTGCAGTGGACGCGCGAGCATACCGGGCCGGAGGTGGAGGCCGTCATGCTGCGCCACGAGGTACCGTGTTCGCGTGTCTTCACCCTCGCTGACGTGTTCCGCGACCCTCATTTCGCCGCCCGCGACATGCTGCTGGATGTGCCGCACCCAGTGCTAGGGTCCACGCGCCAGCAGGGCATCGTGCCCAAACTCTCGGAGACTCCCGGCGCAGTGCGCTGGAGCGGCCCGGAAATCGGTGCAGACTCTGTACAGGTTCTCTCTGAAATTCTGGGTTACAGCGCATCGTCGATCCGCGATCTCATCGAAACAGGCATAGTGGTCTGTCCGCCACAGACCACTGTGGAGGCCTGAACCGTGAGCATGCATCCTTCAAGGGAATGGGGGGACGCGCTCGCCGACTTGGACCGGCGCCGCGAACGGGCGCTGCAGATGGGCGGGCCCGAGAGCCTCGCGCGTGCACGCGAACGCGGCATGCTCGATGCGCGCGAACGCGTCCAGCGCCTGGTGGATGCCGGCAGCTTGCGTGAGTTCGGCATCCTCGCAGGCAAGGGGCGCTACGACCAACACGGTGATCTCGAAGAGTTCACACCCGCCACGCAAGTGCTTGGAACGGCACTCATCGGCGGGCGCAAGGCGGTCGTGATCTCGGACGACTTCACCATTCGCGGTGGCTCGTCGGAAGCGGCCGTGGCGGAGAAGTGGATCTACTCGGACCGCTACGCCTACGAATACCGGATACCTATCGTGCGCCTGGTCCACAGTGCCGGCGGCAGCGTGAACCTGCCCATGCAGATGGGTTACACCAAGATCCCAGGTTACGCGCTCTTGCCCTCGGTGCCGCTGCTAGGGCTTGTGCCGGTGGTGGGCGTGGTGATGGGCCCGGCAGCGGGCCTGGGCGCCATCCGTGCCTGCACCGCGCACTTCACGGTTCTGGTGCGCGGCCAGGGGCAGGTGTTTGCCGGTGGTCCACCAGTGGTCAAGCAGGCGCTCGGCATCAGCGTCGACAAGGAGGCGCTAGGCGGCTGGGACGTGCACAAAGCCAGCGGCGTGATCAACAACGGTGCCAACACCGAACAGGATGCGCTGGACCAGGCGCGCAGGTTCCTTTCGTACCTCCCCACCAATGTGTTCGCGCAACCTCCCCTGTTGGCCAGCGACGACCCGCCGTCGCGCGCGGAGGCGTGGCTCAATGACGCCATTCCGAGCGATCGCCGAAAGATCTTTCCGCCGCACCGTATCCTGAAAGCAGTCTTCGATCACGACAGTGTGTTCGAGTTGACGCCGCAGTTCGGGGCCTCTCTTATCACCTCCTTCGCGCGGCTTAACGGCTACGCGGTCGGCGTGATGATCAACAACCCCATGGTCAGGGGCGGCGCCTTGACGCGCGCCGCAGCCCAGAAGCTCGAGCGCTTCGTCGATCTGTGCGACACCTTCCACCTGCCCATCGTGAACTTGGTCGACCAGCCCGGTTCCATGACGGGCCCGGATGCAGAAAAGGACGGCACGATCGCGGCGGTGCTGCGTGCGAGCGCAGCCATCGAGCAAAGCTCGGTGCCTTGGTTTGCGATCGTGATCCGCCGGTGCTTTGGCCTTGCTGGCGGCATGCTCAGCCCCTGGAACGGTGCAAGCGACACTGCGCTGCCCCACCGCTTTGCGTGGCCTTCCGCGCGCTGGGGCTCCATACCGATCGAAGGTGGCGTCGATGCGGCGTTCGCGCGCGATATCCAGGCCGCGCCCGATCCGCAGGCGCGCCGCGCCGTGCTCGAATCGCTGGTGCATGCCATTGGATCGCCGCTGCGCACTGCAGAACGTTTTGGCGTGGTCGACGTGATCGAACCGTGCATGACCCGCGCCCTGCTGTGCGACTGGGCGGTAGATGCGTATGCCGTATGCGCGACCCGTCTTGGACCCACTCGGCGAACCATGCGCTGAACGCCGACAACCCCCACCAACCCCGAGAACCGCATCTTGAGCAACCACGCCACCCCCGCCAGCGCCTTGCAGGACTATGAGAAGCGGCGCGCCATTGCCCAGGGCATGGGCAGTCCCAACAAGCTGGCGCGGCGCCGCGAGGCCGGTGTGCTCGATGCGCGCGCAAGGCTCGCCAGGCTGTTTGACGAAGGCAGCTTCACCGAGGTCGGTCTATTCGCATTTTCCGGCGGCGATCCGGCGAAGGCACCAGCCGATGGAAAGGTCGCCGGCTTCGGGCGCATTGATGGCCGCGAAGTGGCTGCCGTCTCCAACGATTTCACCGTGATGGGCGCGTCCAGCACCATCGTGAACGGCCGCAAGATCGGTCACATGAAGCACGCTGCCGCCCGACGCGGCCTGCCGCTGGTTTTCCTCGGCGAGTCCTCGGGCGCGCGCATTCCGGAAACCATGGGGGCAGCCGGCATGGGTGCCAGTGGCAGCGACCCGCAGCAGTACGCGCGTTTGCGCGAAACACCATGGGCCGCCGCAATCCTTGGTCCCTGCTTCGGTTCCTCCAGCTGGTATTCGTGCCTGTCCGATTTCAAGGTCATGCGCCGTGGCGCGCTGCTATCGGTCTCAAGCGCGCCGCTGGTGCAGCAGGCAACCGGCGCGAGCGTGGACCCCCAGGACCTCGGCGGTTGGCAGCTGCATGCCGACATCACCGGCCTGGTGGACCGGGTCGCGGACACTGACGAGGAAGCGATCGACGCGATCAAACGATTTTTGTCCTATCTGCCGGCGCACTCGGGCGAAGCCGCGCCGATGCAAGCCGTGACCGCCGGCTCCGGTGATGGCATGGCGGACATTGAGAAGCTGCTGCCCGAGAGCCGTACGCAGGTGTACGACATGAAGAAGATTCTGCGCGCCATCGTGGACAAGGACAGCTTCTTTGAGCTCAAGGAGCGCTTTGGAAAGACTGGTATCACCGCCCTGGCACGCTTGGGCGGGCGAACGGTGGGTCTGGTGGCAAGCAACCCATTGCAGCGCGGTGGCGCCTTGCAAATCGAGGCCTGTCAGAAGATCACGTCGTTCATCGTGTTGTGCGACTCGTTCAACATTCCGATTCTCAATTTTGTCGACGTTCCAGGGTTTGCCATTGGCCTGGACGCTGAGCTGAAGGCCGCACCCGCGCGCATCATGAATTACATGGTCGCGATGCAGCTCGCCACCGTCCCCAAGCTCACCGTCATCCTGCGCAAGCTGTATGGGCAGGCGTATCTCAACATGGGTGGCGGCAGCAACTCTGACGAAATCGCAGTCTGGCCCACGGCCGAGATTGGCTTCATGGCGGCGGCCGCCGGCGTGAAGGTCGTGCACGGTCTGTCGTCCACCGACGAAGGATTTGTCGATCGGGTGGAAGAACTGGAACGCGAGACCAGCCCATGGACGATGGCGGGGCAGTTCTCGGTGCAGCAGGTGCTTCGGCCGCAGGATACGCGCGACTGGTTGCTTCGCATGCTGGAGGTGCACCAGATGCGCGCCACCAGCGGTGTCGGGCGCCACCTGATGCAAAGCTGGCCTTGCTACCTCTAAACACCTAAGGAGATCGTCGATGAGCATTAGAACCATCACCCGCCGTCAAGCCGTGACGACAATCGCAGGCAGTGCACTGGCGTTCCAGTCGCACGCGCAAGAACGATACCCGAGCCGCCCCTTGACCATGGTCGTGCCGTTCGCAGCGGGCAACGTCACCGATGGCATCGCGCGCCTGGTCGGCGAACGGTTGGCCGTCGCACTCGGCCAGCCGGTCGTGGTCGAGAACAAGCCGGGCGCCAGCGGGGCCGTGGGCATGTCAGCCCTCGGTCGTGCCGCGCCGGACGGCTATACGTTTGGCATGTCGTCGATCGGCCCGATGGCGCTGAACCCGGCGCTGTATTCGAAGCTGCCCTACGACCCTGCAAAAGGCTTCAGCATTCTCAGCGTGGTCTATCGCGGCCCCATCCTCATCCTGGTGGACAACAACTCTTCCTGGAGGACGCTGCAGGATCTGGTGCAGGCTGCCCAGCAACAGCAGGTAGACTACGCCTCGCCAGGAGCCGGTTCGTCGCAGCACCTCACCGGCGAGCTGTTCGCACGCGTGACCAAGACGCGGCTGATGCATGTGCCCAACCGGGGCAGCGGCCAGGCGGCAAGCTTGTTGCTGGGCAAGCACGTCCCCCTGTTGTTTGAGGTCACGACCGTCGGCGCACCATTTGTCAAGCAGGGTCAGATGCGCGCATTGGCCATCACTTCAGGTCAAAGGCATTCGGCCTTGCCCGACGTACCTACCGTCAGTGAATCGGGATTCCCGGAATTCGCGACCGAGGGATGGCTGGTCCTGGTCGCACCGGCCGGCATTCCCGACGCCGCGCGCGATCGGCTGGCCGCCGAGACACGCAAGGTAATGGCGCAGCCCGATGTGCGCACCTTCATCACCGGCCAGGGTGGCTTCCCGGAGGCGATGACGCCGGAGCAGTCCGCGGCATACGTGAAGGTGGAAGCCGCACGCTGGGGCGAGCTGATCCGTTCTGCCGGCCTCAAGCTCGACTAACAAAGAGGAATTCATGTTTCACAAGGTTCTGGTGGCTAACCGCGGCGCGGTAGCTGCTCGGGTGTTGCGCGCACTCAAAGCACTGGACATCCGCACGGTGGCGGTTTACTCCGAAGCTGACGCGGGTTTGCCGTACCTCTCGATGGCGGACGAAGCGCATCTGATCGGCGCCGCGGACCCGCGCGACAGCTATCTCGCCATCGACAAGTTGTTGGCAGTCGCGCAGCACTGCGGCGTGGACGGCGTGCATCCTGGGTATGGGTTTTTGTCCGAGAACGCGAGGTTCGCGCAGCGGGTGCTCGACGCGGGTGTGCAATTCATCGGCCCCAGTCCGCGGTGGATCGACGCGATGGGACACAAAACCCGGGCGCGCGAACTGATGGGGCGCCATGGCATGCCCATGGCAAAAAGCTCTGAGCTTCTGGACGACGACGAGGCGCGCACCCTGCGCGAGGCACAGCGGATAGGCTACCCGGTGCTCGTGAAACCCGCAGGTGGCGGCGGGGGCATTGGCATGCTGCCCGCGCGCGACGACGCAGAACTGGTAAAAGCAGTGGCGCAGGCGCGCTCATTGGCGCAACGCAGCTTCGGCAACGCCGAGCTCTACCTGGAGCGCCTGGTTTCCCAGCCCCGCCACGTGGAGTTCCAGTTCCTCGCGGACCGGTACGGCAAGGTGCGCCACCTGTTCGAACGCGATTGTTCGGTGCAGCGGCGCCACCAGAAAGTACTGGAGGAGGCAGGGGCACCCGGGCTGTCGCGCGCGGAGCTGAATGCCACCGCATCGCGCATCGAAGAAGTTTTAGCCACGCTGGGTTACGACGTGATCGGCACCGCCGAAACGCTCTACGACGGCGAAGCATTCAACTTTCTGGAGATGAACACGCGTTTACAGGTGGAACACGCGGTCACCGAAGAGGTGACCGGCATTGACATCGTTGCCTCACAAATTCGACTTGCCTGGGGAGAACGCATCAACACGGTGCTGCCTGCTGACATCCAGTTGCAAGGCCACGCGATCGAAGCCCGCGTCTACGCAGAGGACCCAGTTCGATTCTTCCCTTCGCCTGGCGTTCTCAAGACTTTGCGCCTGCCCAATGGCGAGGGCATCCGCCTCGAGACCGGCTACGCAGAAGGCTGCACCGTGACGCCCTACTATGACCCGATGATTGCCAAAGTGATCGCGCGCGGGCATTCGCGCGAGCAGGCCAGGACGCGGCTACTGGATGCCTTGGATCGCACCGTTGTCGAAGGCGTGAAGACCAATATGCCATTCATTCGCCAGGTCATGCTCAGCGAAGAATTTGTCGCCGGTGATGTGCATACCGCGTTGGGCGCAGACATACTGGCGCGCGCCAAAAAAACCACGGCTCACGTGGCCGCCTAAGGAGAATTTTTTGTGACACAAGAGATGGAACTGAGGGCAGAAGTGACCGGTACCGTGTGGAAGGTACTCACGCCTGTGGGTACCCGTGTCGAGGCCGACGACACGCTGCTGGTGGTGGAGTCCATGAAGATGGAGATACCCGTGATCTGCGAGAAAGCCGGCACCGTGGTCCAATTAAAGGTTGCCGAGGGCGATCCGGTACAGGACGGACAGGTGGTCGCCGTGATCGCCATCTGAATCCGGGCTGCCTGCACGCCCGAACGAGAGTCCGCCGCTTTGCAAGAGTTGCGGTTGGTGAATCTGTCTGACTTTGATGCGAAGGCGCCGCCCGCCCAGATGGCGGCTGGGCAAAGCGGCACCGACGAAGGAGAGCCTGGCCTGGTGCTACCGGGCAATGCACCTGCAGACTGAACTTGCGGCATCCTGGCGCATGGATTCCTGCGCCTGCGCTGCGCCGATTGTGGCCACGACAAACTGGTGGCGTTCAGTTGCAAGCGCCGAGGGTTCTGCCCCTCGTGCGGAGCGCGGCGCATGTCGCAGACTGCCGCGCACCTGGTAGACAAGGTCATCCCACGTGTGCCGGTGCGCCAGTGGGTGCTCTCGCTGCCGATCCCGCTGCGGCTGCTACTGGCCGCGCAACCGGTGCTGGTCACGCCGGTGCTGCAGGTGGTGCACCGCGTGATCACGCGCCACCTGCTGGATCGGACCGGTCTCAAGGCAGACGACGCTGACAGCGGCGCGGTCACGCTGATCCAGAGATTTGGCTCGGCGGCAATTCTCAATATTCACCTGCATTGCCTGGTGCTGGACGGCGTGTACCGGCGCACCGATGGCGAGCCGGTGTTTGTCGAAGCACCCGCGCCCACCGACGAGGGCTCAGTTTGTTTCAGCCAGCGACAGAGTCAACTTCGTTTCCTCGATTCACAGATGGGTCAATTCCAACGAGCGGAAGGGGGTCAGTTGCCGTGAGCGCTAATGCTCGCTGGAAATGTCGGGCAAGACGCTGGCCAATTGGGTGTACCGGGCGCGCAAGGGCCAGGCGCTGGTGAAGCGCCAAGTCTTGCGATGATGCTCATTTATGTATGATCGCAGAGGCTGGTTGTTCAGCGACACCGTGGCGGGGGCCAACGCCAGCGCCAACCTGTACTCAATGGTGCAGACATGCAAGGCCAACGGCATGGACTCCTATCGCTACCTTCGCGCTCTGTTCATCGCGCTGCCCAACGCCAGGACCATCGACGACTACGAGGCATTGCTTCCCTGGCGCATCGCGCTTGCCGGCGCAGTGCCCGTCGGTACGGCGGCTGAGCGCCGCGGTCAATCTCAATCACATTCGGCAGACGAAATCAAGGGACGGGGTTGAAAGAGCGCTTACAGTTGACCCGCATGACCCGCATGACCAGCATGACCAGCTCCAGATGCTGCGCCTTGGTCATGCTCACCAATTCCTGGGGCACTACCGACGCACCCCTGCATCCTTGTGCAAGGTTCACTTCGCTGGGACTTCGCACCGCGCTCATGGTGCGAACCATAAAGAGTCGGCCTGGCAAAATTCGATTCAACCTGCCGCGCTGCCCAGCGCGGCAGGTTGAATTTTGCAAGGCCGACGAATTATTCCAACTCCGACGACGTGTTCCCTTTTTGACCAGGTCGACCGGTTCTGACATGGGCTTTCGGACCTCGAGCCTTTCATGAAGGACTTGGGGGAACTCAGGCGCGGTAACCTGGTCGTGGCCTGCCTGGCGACGAGAATATCTCGAGCTGGTGGTACAGGCCCACCAGGCTGCCGCCGGCGTCCATGGCATCGGATGCGGCCTTCTAGAGCTGCAGCTTGCAGCCCACGTCCGGAATCACGGCTGTCATTTTGCACCTGGCGTTCTGTGAGGCGCGCATATGGTTGGACATGTCGACCGACCTGGTCACGTTGGGGCACAGCACGAAGGCAGTCGGCCTGTCCGTTCAGATCGCTTGTCATCGCACCGCACTTGCGCACCGGCGCGTGCGTGCACTTCGCCCGCACTGCCATCCAGAGGCTGGAGGCCCCACTGTCAGTACCACGTCGTCGGCGTCGGCGCGCAGATTCATATGGCGGGCGATCGCTTCAAAGACGCGCAGATGGCCTGCCGACCTCGGATGGGTTGTCGGGCTGTCCCATTCGTGCGCGTGCTGCGGATTGGAATCGTACCGGCTCAAGGAGGCCAAGTAACGGGCTGCGCAAAAGGCTGCCACCCGCGCCAGTGAGGGGCGCAAGGGCAAGAAGAAGTGAGACACCCTGCGCTCACCCTGCCAACCCACTGGACGCCCGAGCAGGCGTTGGCCGTTTTGGAGATCCTCGACGAGCTGCGTGATCGGGGCTGGGCGCAGTACGCACCACAGATCCAGCAGGCCATGCGCGAGGAACGGTGCACCACCAGCCCGTAGTCCCGTGGCGCCGTTGAACAGCGCGACCTGCCGTTCTGACGGCCATCCGTCAACCGCCTTGCGTGCCGTTCACCACGCGGGCGCGGCGACCATCGCCCCACGCCCCATGTCCAGCTCACAACAAAACCGCGCTCTGAAAGCCATATTTACGCGGTTTCACAGGGCCACTAACAGACACAGACGCGATGGCGTCTCCATTGGCTTCATAGGTGTCCCACAACTTTCAATCGTCCCGTCCCTAAGGGTCGTTTGGCAGGCCGACGCCTATGAACGGCTCTCAGGCTGTTTGCCTGTGCTCCACTTCCCAGCCCTTGCAGGCCAAAGCCACGTGGCGGGGCACAGGCCGCGAACCGGTGCCGTAAGCGCTGATGGTCCGCGTTGTCATGCCAAGCGCCTGGGCCGCTTGCTTGAGTGAAAGCCCATGGGCTGCGCGCCAGCTTGCGAACACCCGGGTGTTTTCGTCGGGGGCATTTTGGGCCTGCGCTTCCAGCCAAAGCGTGTCTGCGCCGATCTGGATGTCAAGCCCATCCCATTCCACCGTCCAGCCTTCGCCCGCCACCAGATCGGCCTTCCGGAAAGCCTTGGGGTCTTTCAGCGGCGCAAGGCCCGGCAGCCTCTCAATGTCTTTGGCCAGCGAAACGGTGTGGAAGCTGCCATCCACAAATGTCAATTTGAGCCTATGGCGCGGCAGGGCTTCAACAGCGTCAAGACGGGGGCGTTTCATCGTGGCCATTGTTTCCACTCCTTCATCAATTCCTGCCTATGGGCGATAAGCCAAGCATGGACTTAGGCATGCAGGCTCGCCGGAATGAACCCGGCGACAACTTCCAGCGTGACCAAATCAATCCGGGCATTCACTGCGCCGCCGACCAGATGCACATGCATGGGTTCATGGTCTTTTTCGCGCAATTGCAACCTATA
>JAYVRP010000896.1:0-3772 GCA_043776215.1 Rhodoferax sp.
AGCATCGCGGCTGCGAACAAGGTCTCGCACGCCGCAAGGCGGGCCCATTGAGTGTGTGCAATTCGGTTGGCGATCGTCATCAAACCAATCTAGCAGTGCCGGCAGGCCACCCGGTAAGCAATTGTCGGGCGGCCCCCGGGGCTCATCTTTGGCGGCCATCGGTCGATAACCGACTCACTGAACGATCTGTAACCCTTTCGGTTCTGCCGTTGCCATGATTGCCATGCTCACCATCGCCCGCCTCTGCCCCTTGTTCGCCGTGCGCCTTGCAGCGCTGGCGTGGCTCGGGCTGGTCACACTGCCGGCCCACCCGGCGGCACTCACGGTGATCGTGACCGATGCCACGGGCAAGCCGCTCGCCGATGCGGTGGCGCTGCTGGAACCGGCCGCCGCCAAGGCGGCCGTCAAGCCGATGGCCGACGTCGAGATCTCGCAGGCCAAGCGCGAGTTCGCGCCGCGCGTGACGCTCATCACGGTGGGCACGCGGGCGACGTTCCCGAACTTCGACACGGTGCGCCACCACGTCTATTCGTTTTCGCCGGCCAAGACCTTCGAGCTGAAGCTGTACGCTGGCGTGCCCGGTGTGCCGGTCGTGTTCGACAAGCCGGGCATCGCCGTGCTGGGCTGCAACATCCACGACAACATGGCGGCGTGGGTCGTCATCGTGGACACACCCTATTTCGGGCGTAGCGCGCAGGCGGGTACGGTCGTGATGAACAACGTGCCGCCGGGCAGTTACCGGCTGCGGGTCTGGCATCCCGGGCTGCCGGTGGGCGCACCTGCGGCCGAACAGGCGCTGGTGGTGGGCCCATCCGACCTGGCAACCACTTTCCGCCTGGGCGGTGTGGCTCCATGAAGCTTGACTGGCGGCCGGCCCGCTGGGGACTGTCGTCGCGCATTGTCGCGTTGTCGCTGCTGCTGCTGTTGCTGGTGCAGGCGGCCGTCTTCAGTGTGGTGCGTATCAGCATTGAGCAAAGTGCGCGCCGTCAGGTCGGGCAGGAACTGGTCGTGGGTGAGCGCATCTGGCGCCGCCTGCTGGAGCAGAACGCGCAAAAACTCAGCCAGGGAGCCACGCTGCTGGCGGCCGACTACGGCTTCCGTTCGGCGGTCAGCTCGGGCGATGTCGAGACCATTCGCTCGGCGCTGGAGAACAATGGTGAACGCATCGGTGCCACCGTCACCGCGCTGCTCGACACCGCCTTGACCCTGCGCGCCGTGGGAGAGAGCCGGGACCAGGCCGCCCTGGCGCCCATGTTGCGCGAACTGGCGGAATCTTTGTCGCGCAACCCCCGGGGCAGCCTGGTCGCTCTGGTGGGGCGTTTGCCGTACCAGTTCGTGATGGTGCCCATGAAGGCTCCGGTGCTGGTGGGCTGGGTCATGATGGGTTTCCCGGTCAACCAAAAACTGGTTGACGATATGCGGGCCTTGTCCGACATGCACCTGGCCATCATCAGCCAGGCAGCTGGCGAATCGGGTCGCATCGTCGTCTCCACTCTGACACCCGGCGCCTTGCTTGCTTTGCAGGCGATTCAGGGCGACGTGGTGGAATTGCCGGTGGGTGATGACCGCCTGGTCGCCCGCAGTGTCAAGCTCGATGCCGGCTTGCAGGGCAGCGTGCGCACTTTGCTGCTGCGCTCGGTGAATGAGGTGGTGGCCCCGTTCCGGCAGGCGCAGGTGGCGCTGGCCTGGATCACCGCCATGGGCGTGGTTCTATTTGGCATCGGCAGCGTATTTGCCGCGCGCCGGGTCACCACACCGCTGCGTTCACTGGTGGGGGCCACGCACCGGCTCGCCCGGGGGCAATACGACGTTCCCATGGAACACACCGACCGACACGACGAAATTGGCGGCCTGGCGAAAGCGTTCGACGCGATGCGGGTCGACATCGGCGCGCAGCAGGCGGAAATCCGCAAGCTGGCCTACTGGGACCGCCTCACCGGTCTGCCCAATCGGGCGCGGTTCCGGGAAGCGGTGCAGCGAGAGATCGACAGCGAAGGCGCCGTCAGCGAGATGGGCAAGGGCAACCTGGCCGTGGTCATGCTCGACATCGACCGCTTCAAACATGTCAATGACGTGCTCGGGTACAGCTTTGGTGACCTGTTGTTGTCTGCGGTGGCCAAGCGCCTGACCGAGCAGAACCTGCGCGCCGGCGACATGGTGGCGCGGCTGGGTGGGGATGAGTTTGCCGTCCTGCTGGCCAACAGTGATGCCGCCAATGCCCTGGCCGTGGCGCAACGCATTGCCAAGTCCTTCGAGCAGCCGCTGGCATTTGAAGACCAGACGGTGGACCTGAGCGCGAGCATCGGCATCGCGTGCTGGCCGATGCACGCAAGCGACGCGGACACTCTGCTCTCGCGGGCCGAAGTGGCCATGTACGCGGCCAAGAGCAAGACCACGGTGATGCAGCTGTACGACCCGGGCCTGGACTCCTCCAGTGCCCAGACTTTGTCGCTGCTGTCGGAGTTGCGCCGTGCCGTGGAGCAGGGCGAACTGCGGCTGTTCCTGCAGCCCAAGCTGGCGCTGGCCGATTCGCGCGTAGTGGCTGCCGAGGCGCTGGTGCGTTGGCAACACCCGCACCGGGGTCTGGTGCCGCCGCTGGATTTCATTCCCTTCGCCGAGCAGACCGGTTTCGTGCGCCAGCTCACCTTGTGGGTGTTCGAGCAGGCCGTCCGCCTGTGGGGCGACCTGCAGCGCGGAGCGAACCCGATGCACATCGCGATCAACCTGTCCACACGCGATCTGCTGGACCTCGACTTTCCGAACCGGCTCGATGCGATCCTGGCCCGGCACGCGGTGGCGGCCAACGCGTTTTGCCTTGAGATTACCGAGAGCGCGATCATGGACGACCCGCAACGGGCGCAAGCCACGCTGCATCGGCTGTCGGCCATGGGCTTCAAGTTGTCGATCGATGACTTCGGAACCGGTTATTCCTCCCTGGCGTATCTCAAAAGCTTGCCGGTGGACGAGTTGAAGATCGACAAGTCCTTCGTGATGAACATGGAGAAGGACGACGACGACGCCAAGATCGTGCGCTCTACCATCGACCTGGCGCACAACCTGGGCCTCACTGTGGTGGCCGAGGGCGTCGAAAATGCGTTGATCTGGGGAAAACTCAAGGAACTGAGCTGCGACGAAGCCCAAGGTTATTTCATGAGCAAACCGCTGCCGGCCAGCGAGTTTGTCGCGTGGTGCGAGCGCTGGGAAACTGCGCATGCGGCCGGTGCAGCGTGACGGGTGGCGTAGACTTGTCCCCCAACAGAAAGCAGGAGACAACCATGACGCTGCGGGCAATCGGCTTTGGCTGGGCGATAGTGCTGTTGCTCGCCAGCGCAGCCAGTCAGGCGCAGATCCTGATCGGGCAGACGGCGAGTTTCACGGGCCCGGTGGCGGCCGGCGTCAAGGAGACCAGCGACGGCGCCAAGTGGTACCTGGATGCAGTCAATGCCAAGGGGGGCATTCGCGGTCAGGCGATCAAGCTGCTGTCGATGGACGACAAGTTCGACGCCAAGCTGGCGCGCGAGAACGCCCAGAAGCTGGCCGAACGTGATAACGTCATCGCGCTTTTCCTGAACCGTGGCACGCCGCAGACCGAAGCCATGCTGCCCGTGCTTGAAAAGTTCGGCATTGCGCTGGTGGCGCCGTCCACGGGGGCGGGTGTGTTGCACAACCCGGTCAACCGCTGGGTGTTCAACGTGCGTGCCACCTACCAGCGCGAGGCTGAAAAAGCGGTGCTGCATCTGGCCACCACCGGACTCAAGCGGATCGCGGTGGT
>JAYVRP010000897.1:0-13289 GCA_043776215.1 Rhodoferax sp.
ATATCCTGGACCACCTGGGTCTGCTGGCGCCGCGTGAGATGCGTCGCGCGCTGATGACCGGTTTTGGCAATGCCAGGCTGGGCCATCGAGATGTGATTACCTTGGTCGATTTGCCTAAAAGCTCTGTGCGCAAGGGCAGCATCGGCTTTCTGCAATAGACAAGCGCTTGCCTCGGGCTCAGGCCGGCGAAGGCCCACGTTTGAATTCCCATTGGCTTGCCGCAGCCAGCACGGCCTGCGGATAGGGCGCTTTTCCTCTGGAGCCGTTGTAGCGCCCCAGCGCCATGAAAAGATTGCCATTTTCACGGTCCAGGTAATGGCGCAGGATGACACAGCCAAAACGCAGATTGGTCTGCATGTGGAACAACCGCGAGGCATCCCCGTCACCGAGCACGCGGGACCAAAATGGCATCACCTGCATGTACCCTCTCGCCCCCACACTGGAGACTGCGAACTTCCGAAATGCGCTTTCCACGTGAATCAGTCCGAGTACCAGCGTAGTGTCGAGCCCGGCACGCCGTGTCTCGTACCAGACGGTCTGCAGGAACTCCTTTCGTGTCTCGAGATCGGGTTTGCGGTTGCGCAAGCGCTGACTCATCTCCCCCAACCAGCGCAAGTAGTTCAAGCGGCCTGGCGTATCGTTGAACTCCGGCACCGGGGGCCCTGTGTTCGCAATGGCCGCACTCAATGCCGTCCGCACCGAGTCGACCAGCGGCTCTTCGAGTTGCCCTCCAGCAATCGCATCGCGCGCCAGGAGCATGCCTCCCAGCCCTGCTGCCAGCGCCGACAACCAGCGCCGCCTCGCCGCCCTGCAAGGCTGGTTGGTTTCACAACGGATCACCAGTGTCATTTCCCCAATCTGGCCATCACATGGGCCACCACCTGGGCGACCGGCAACTTGGTGGCCTCGGAGTCCCGCCGGTGCTGGTACTCCACGTTTCCCTCTTTCAGGCCGCGGTCTCCGATGGTGATGCGGTGCGGCACCCCGATCAGTTCCCAATCTGCAAACATGGCACCAGGTCGCTCACCCCGGTCATCCAGAATGACATCCACACCGGCGCCGAGCAGTTGCGCATACAGCAGATCCCCAGCAGCCTTGACGTCCGGGCTGCGGTCGGGGCCAATCGGGCACAGCACCACCGTGAACGGAGCGATGGCGTCTGGCCAGATGATTCCGCGCGCATCGTGGCCCTGCTCGATCGCGGCCGCGGGCAATCGCGTGATGCCGATGCCGTAACACCCCATCTCCATGAATTGCGGCTTGCCATTGGCGTCCAGAAAGGTGGCGTTCATGGCTTGGCTGTACTTGGTGCCCAGATAGAACACATGGCCGACTTCGATTCCGCGCTCGATTGCCAGCAGACCCTTGCCGTCGGGAGACAGATCACCCGCAACGACATTGCGCAGGTCAACCACACGTTCGGGCTCTGGCAAATCGCGGCCCCAGTTGACACCCGTGATGTGGAAATCCGCCTCGTTGGCTCCGCAAATCCAGTCGCTCATGACTGCGACCTCACGGTCAACCACCACGCGCACCGGTTTGCGCAAGTTGATCAGGCCCAGATACCCCGGTTTGCACCCGAAGTGCTCGTCGATTTCAGCAAGCGTGGCGAACCGGAAGCCGGCCTCCATTCCTGGCACCTTGTTCGCCTTGACCTCGTTGAGGTCGCGGTCACCACGCAGCATGAACAACCAGACCGTGGTTTTCACGATCGATCCGTCCGGCCCTTTCTCCTCTGTGGCAAGGACCAGCGACTTGACTGTCTGCTGCAGGGGCACGCCCAGATAGGCGGCAACATCAGCGCAGGTGCTCTTGCCCGGAGTCGCGGTTCTCGCCATCGTCTGCCCGGGCGCAGGTCGCGCGTGCTGCGGCGGCAATGCCTCCGCTTTTTCCATGTTGGCAGCGTAATCGCTGGTCGGGCAATACACGATGGCGTCTTCGCCGGTTGCAGCGATCACCTGGAACTCTTCGCTCAATTCACCGCCGATGGCCCCGCTGTCCGCAGCAACAGCCCGGTACCGCAGGCCGAATCGGTCAAAAATCTTGCGGTAGGCACTGGCCATGATCTGGTAGCTCGCCATCGCACCCTCAAGATCACGGTCGAAGCTGTAAGCGTCCTTCATGATGAATTCGCGTCCACGCATGATGCCGAAACGGGGACGGCGCTCGTCGCGGAATTTGGTCTGTATTTGATAGAAGTTTTTCGGGAACTGCTTATGACTTCGTAGTTCCTGGCGCGCCACGTCGGTCACCACCTCTTCACTTGTCGGCTGGACGATAAAGTCGCGATCATGCCGGTCCTTTATGCGTAGCAATTCGGGGCCATAAGCCTGGAATCGGCCGCTCTCCTGCCAAAGCTCCGCCGGTTGCACGACAGGCATGGAAATCTCGATGGCGCCAGCCCGATTCATTTCCTCTCGCACTATCGCCTCCACCTTTCGAATGACGCGCAAACCCATAGGCATGTAGGTGTAAATTCCGGCGCCCAGTTTCTTGATCAAGCCCGCGCGCATCATCAACCTGTGGCTGGCCACCTCGGCGTCCGCAGGCGCTTCCTTCAGCGTTGAAATGAAGAATTGAGAGGCTTTCATGGCATGTCTTGAGGTAGCAAGCGAGACTGAGCCTATTGATCCACAGCAATCGCTGTGCATAATGGAATCAGTTTAGAAATTGGGGTTTGATTATGCTTGACCGGGACGGCTTTCGGCCCAACGTCGGCATCGTCCTGCTCAACCAGAAAAACCAGGTTTTTTGGGGCAAACGCATTCGTACCCACTCGTGGCAATTTCCGCAGGGTGGCATTGACCGGGGGGAGACTCCGGAGCAAGCCATGTACCGTGAATTGCACGAAGAGGTGGGGCTCCAGCCGGAGCATGTCTGCGTGGTAGCCCGTACCCGGGACTGGTTGCGGTACGAGGTGCCTGACCGCTATGTCCGACGCGACGCAAGGGGACACTACAAGGGTCAGAAGCAGATCTGGTATTTGCTTCAGCTCGTTGGTTACGACTGGGACTTGAACCTTCGCGCAACCGACCATCCAGAGTTCGATGCGTGGCGCTGGAACGACTATTGGGTCCCCTTGGACATGGTCGTCGAATTCAAACGTGGCGTCTACGAAATGGCGCTGACAGAGTTGGCGCGTTACTTGCCACGCAGTGAAGTACGAAACCGGTATTTGCGTCATGGCAGCCGGGGTCGGGATCAGGAACAACACGCGCTGGCAGGTGGACTACCTGGTGCCGGCTTCGAGTTGCCGCCAGGTGCCAGCTTCGAACCGGATCCACAGACAAATATGTCCCTGGACATGAATGAAGATCCGCATGCGCATTAGGACTGCGCTGCTGGCTGGCCCATTGCTTTTTTGCTTGCGCGCAGTGGCACAACTGACCGACCCGGATCCGGACTGGAAAGAAACAGAAGTACCGCCACCACCCGCCTTTCAGGCTGACCGTATTATTCTGCTGGAAATGCCGCGCCACGTCTCGGTGCAGGTCGGTGTTGATCCGGACACACTTCGCATCACCGCCGATGGCATCGTGCGTTATGTAATCGTGGCAAAGTCTCCCAGCGGCAACATCAATGCGAGCTACGAGGGCATTCGCTGCTTGACTGGCGAGGTCAAGGTGTATGCGCGTTATGGCGCCAGCGGGAAGTGGAATCCTGCTGCGACGACGGACTGGAAGCCGCTTAATGGCAATCAGCCATCCCTGCATGCGCTGGCACTCGCCAGACAGGGTGCATGCGAGGGCCGGGCAGCCTCCTCCAGTTCAGCGAACAGCATCATCCAGAAATTGAAATCAACACCCAGGGACAACGTCCGAAACTGATGGCCGTGCCGCAAGTGGACTAGCGTGTGATCACCAGGTTGTCCCGGTGCAGCATTTCAGGCTCAGCCGCATAACCAAGAAGTCGCTCGAACTCGCTGGATGGCTTGCCACATATCAGGCGCGCTTCGGCGCTCGAATAGTTGGCCAGACCGCGCGCAATTTCAGCTCCGCCGTCCTCACGCACGGCAATGACATCGCCACGGGAGAAATCACCTTCGACGCCGGTCATTCCGATGGGCAACAGACTCTTGCCCTCGTCACGCAGTTTCGATGCTGCCCCCGCGTCAACCGTGACAGACCCGCGCAACTGCAGATGATCGGCAATCCATTGCTTGCGCGCCTGGGTCTTCTGGGTTTGCGCCACAAGCAAAGTCCCGATGGATTCGCCCCCGCACAATCGTTGCAACACATCTCGCTCGCGTCCCCACGCAATGACGGTTGAGGCACCCGAACCCGCAGCGCGCCGGGCGGCCAGAATCTTCGTGAGCATTCCCCCGCGCCCCAAGCTCGAACCAGCGCCGCCAGCCATCAGTTCCAATGCCGGATCGCCGGCTTTCGCATGGTGCACCAACCGCGCATCAGGATGCTTTCGTGGGTCAGCGGTGTACAACCCCTTCTGGTCGGTCAGGATGATCAGAACGTCGGCGTCAACCAAATTGGCGACTAGCGCCCCAAGTGTGTCGTTGTCGCCAAACTTGATCTCATCGTTGACTACTGTGTCGTTTTCGTTGATGACCGGAACCACGCCGAGCTTGAGCAGAGTGAGCAAGGTGGACCTGGCATTCAGGTATCGCTCACGGTCGGCAAGGTCCGCGTGGGTGAGCAGGACTTGGGCGCTTCCCAAGTTGTGTTCGCGCAGCTTGGATTCATACATCTGGGCCAGGCCCATTTGCCCTACGGCAGCTGCGGCCTGCAATTCATGGATCTGGCGCGGCCTCACCGTCCAACCCAAGCGCTTCATTCCCTCGGCGATCGCACCGCTTGACACCATGACTACTTCCCGGCCGTCACGCACCAGAATCGCCAGTTGGCGGCTCCACTCGCCAATCGCACCCTCATCGAGGCCGCGGCCCTCATCCGTGACCAGGCTGGAGCCCACTTTGACGACAATTCGCCGAGCGTTACGCACTAGGGCGGAGGCGCTGTCTTTGGCCATTCTCAACTGACGCGGATTTGAGAAATGAACACATGACAGGTTTCCAGCACCCTGTGCTCAACCCTGCAGGTCCGGGGCAAACCTGAGGTCGACTGGCTCAGGAATCTGTTCCAGTATTTGCTGCGCCTTCACATGTTGATAGACCGCGTGAACCAAAGCCGCACACCCTTCGTGGCTAAGGGCCGATATCTCAAAAACTGGCCCCTTGAAACGCAGCCGCCTGACGACATCCTTGACCAATGCAGCACGCTGCTCCGCCGACACCATGTCCAATTTGTTCAGCACCAGCCAGCGAGGTTTGCGATACAGCGCCTGGTCATACATCTTGAGTTCATTGACGATCGCCCTTGCTTGGACAACTACATCCACAGAGTCGTCAAAGGGAGCCATGTCGACGACATGGAGCAATAGCCGCGTTCGCTGCAAATGGCGCAGGAACAGATGTCCGAGACCCGCGCCTTCAGACGCTCCCTCGATCAACCCCGGCAAGTCAGCGACAACAAAGCTTTGCTCAGGCCCCACACGGACGACACCCAGATTCGGATGCAATGTAGTAAACGGATAGTCTGCGATCCTCGGGCGGGCATTGGAGATTGCCGTAATCAGCGTGGACTTGCCGGCGTTGGGCATGCCCAGCAAACCCACATCCGCAAGCACCTTGAGTTCCAGTTTCAAACTTTTCTTTTCGCCAGGCCAGCCTGGCGTCTTTTGCCGCGGCGCACGGTTGATCGCGCTCTTGAATCGCATATTGCCGAAACCACCGTCTCCCCCCTTCGCAATCGTGATGATTTCGCCCGGCGTCAACAACTCATACAGCACCTCACCGGTTTCAGCATCGCTGACGATGGTGCCCACCGGCATCTTGAGCGTGATGTCGTCGCCAGCGGCTCCAAACATGTCAGAACCCATGCCATGCTGGCCCCGCTTCGCGTCATGCCGTCGCGAGAACCGGAAATCAACGAGCGTATTCAGGTTGGGATCCGCGATGGCAAAGACATGGCCGCCACGGCCACCGTCTCCACCATTCGGACCACCGAATTCCTTGTACTTCTCATGGCGAAACGAGACGCAGCCAGCCCCGCCATCTCCAGCAGAGATGTCAATAAAGGCTTCATCCACGAATTTCATACGCGTGCAACTTGGACTGATCGGGACCAGTGACTCACTTGAAACATTACCCGGAGGGAACCAATGGAGACCCGTTGAGCAAGTTATCAACGAAAAACCCTGCGCAAGGCGCAGGGTTTCTTGGCCGGTCCAGCTACCGGGTCAGGCTGCTGCGGTAACGCTGACAGTATGCTTGTTCAGAGCGCCTTTGACCGCAAAAGAAACCTTTCCGTCAGTCAACGCGAACAATGTATGGTCTTTACCAATTCCAACATTGGTTCCCGGGTGGAATCGCGTTCCACGCTGGCGAACAATGATCGAACCAGCGCTGATGGCTTCGCCACCAAATGCTTTAACGCCAAGCATCTTAGGCTTCGAATCGCGCCCGTTGCGCGTAGAGCCGCCGCCTTTTTTTTGTGCCATGAATTTCTCCGATCATTCGGGGTCAGCCAGAAATGGCGCCCCTGTTGCCCTCAGCCCGCGATTACACCGATTTGCAGTTCAGTAAACTGCTGACGATGTCCTTGGCGTTTTTGGTAATGCTTACGACGGCGCATCTTGAAGATGCCCACCTTGTCATGCTTGCCATGCGCCAGCACCATCGCTGTGACTGTTGCGCCAGTTACCAAGGGACTTCCGATCCGGATTTCTGCGCCGTTGCCGACAGCAAGAACCTGGTCGATCACGATCTCTTGGCCTACATCCGCAGCAATCTGTTCTACTTTAATTTTTTCGCCAGCAGCAACACGATACTGTTTGCCGCCGGTTTTTATGACCGCGTACATATTGACCTCTTCAATGGAATTGCACGAGTGAATTTTCGTACAGCCCAAAAGTATAGCATGGCAATTGCGTGCTGATTTGCGCCATTTGCACCGTGACCGCGACGCCAGCCGGTACCAAGACCGTGGTGACCGTAGTCCAGGGCGCTTCCTATAATCGTCAAACAAGTCTCGGCGCTGAATTTTGCAGATCCAATCCCCCTCATCGGCAACCTCTTCGTTGTCAATCATCGCGCATGACATGGGCGAGGTTGATGCAGTGATCGCTCGCAGACTGGTGTCTGGCGTTCCGTTGGTGGGAAGCGTATCGCGTTACATCATCGCGGCGGGCGGCAAGCGGCTGCGCCCAGCCCTGTTGCTTTTGACTTGCGGCGCATTGGGCTACCACGGCGAGCAGCGCTTCAATCTGGCAGCCGTCGTCGAATTCATACATACCGCGACGCTACTCCACGATGACGTCGTGGACGATTCGGTCCTGCGTCGTGGCAATGCGACTGCGAATGAAACCTTTGGTAATCCAGCCAGTGTGCTGGTGGGGGACTTCCTGTATTCGCGCGCCTTCCAGATGATGGTGGAAGCGCGAAACATGAGAATCATGGAAGTGCTGGCAGATGCAACCAACGTGATCGCAGAAGGTGAAGTTCTGCAATTGATGAACATGCACAACGCCGCCATCGATGAAGCAGGGTACTTGCACGTTATACGATCCAAGACGGCAAAGCTGTTCGAGGCCAGTTCGCGTGTGGGGGCGATTCTTTCTGGCGCTTCACAGCCGCTGGAGGACGCGAGCGCACAATATGGCCAGGCTTTGGGCACGGCTTTTCAGGTGATTGATGACGTCTTGGACTATGCCGGCGACGCGGCAGTAATGGGCAAGAGTCTGGGTGACGATTTACGTGAAGGGAAGGCCACCTTGCCACTGATTTGCGCCATGCAGCGCGGTAGCGCCAGCCAGCGGAGTATCGTCCAGACGGCGATCGAAACCGGTGCGGTTGAAATGCTTGACGACGTCATTGCTATCGTTAAGGATACTGGGGCTCTTGATTTTTCCCGACGAGCGGCCGCATTGGAGGCACAGCGCGCAATGTCGTCTGCCCGCCGTCTACCGTCGGGGCCCCATACAGACTGTTTGATACAATTGGCCGGCCAGCTTCTGGAGCGCGACAACTGATTTAACCATTGGTGACCACGCTCCTTATCGGGGTGTAGCTTAGCCAGGTAGAGCGCTACGTTCGGGACGTAGAGGCCGGAGGTTCGAATCCTCTCACCCCGACCAATCACCAACTGTTGTCAAAGTACCTCCCCAAAGCGACTCCAGCCCTCTTTAGATTTACATCGA
Source organism: Rhodoferax sp. (assembly GCA_043776215.1). Taxonomy (GTDB): domain Bacteria; phylum Pseudomonadota; class Gammaproteobacteria; order Burkholderiales; family Burkholderiaceae_C; genus CAISIP01. The sequence goes on from JAYVRP010000897.1 coordinate 8,212, forward strand.
CAGGCCAATCGGAGATGATTGGACGATTAGCTCCCGTCACAGTACATTCTCAGGCCATGTCCGCAGTCGAAACAACAAACAGGGAATCCAGCATTGTTGCCTTGCCTGGCTTGGGTCGAGCACTGATATTGGCGGGGAAACTGGGTCAAAAGTCTGCGGAAGACATCTACCGCAAGGCGACATCAGCAAGGACGAGTTTCATCGCCGAATTGACCGGTTCAGGTGCCGTGTCAGCGTCGGACTTGGCTCATACCATGTCGTCCGCATTCGCGGCACCACTGATTGATCTGGATGCGGTTGACGCCGAACGATTGCCCAAGGGACTGCTGGACGGCAAGATATGCCAGTCTTACCGCGTTGTGGTACTGAGCAAGCGCAACAATCGATTGACAGTTGCAACTGCCGATCCGTCGGACCAGGAGGCCGTCGAAAAGATCAAGTTTGCCACGCAACTTGGCGTGGACTGGGTCATTGCGGAGTACGACAAACTGCTCAAGCTCGTCGATGCCAATACGGCGACAGCCACTGAGACGATGGAAGAAATCATCGGCGGCGAGTTCGAGTTTGACGAAGCGGCGGCCGATGGAGTCGGCGACGCCGAGCCGACGACCGTTTCTGAAGTCGAAGACGCCCCGGTCGTGAAGTTCCTGCACAAGATGCTGCTGGATGCATTCAGTATGCGGGCGTCGGATCTCCATTTCGAACCCTACGAGCACACGTACAGAGTGCGCTTTCGGATCGATGGGGAATTGCGGGAGATAGCGGCGCCGCCGATTGCCATCAAAGAGAAGCTGGCTTCGCGGATCAAGGTGATATCCAAGATGGATATCTCTGAAAAGCGCGTCCCTCAAGACGGGAAGATGAAATTGAAAGTGGGTCCCAATCGGGTCATCGACTTTCGCGTCAGTACATTGCCGACGCTCTTTGGCGAGAAGATCGTGATTCGTATTCTCGACCCAAGCAGCGCCAAGCTCGGGGTGGATGCGTTAGGCTACGAACCCGAAGAGAAGAAGCGTCTTCTCGAGGCCATCGCCCGGCCGTACGGAATGATTCTGGTCACCGGTCCTACGGGCTCCGGGAAGACCGTGTCGCTTTACACATGCCTCAATCTGCTCAACAAGCCCGGGGTCAACATTGCAACGGCGGAAGACCCGTCGGAAATCAATTTACCAGGAGTGAACCAGGTCAATGTCAATGACAAGGCAGGACTGACCTTCGCAGTCGCATTGAAATCGTTTCTGCGCCAGGACCCCGACATCATCATGGTGGGTGAAATTCGCGATCTGGAAACTGCTGATATTGCCATCAAGGCCGCGCAAACAGGTCATTTGGTGCTCTCTACATTGCACACCAATGACGCTCCGACCACGTTGACGCGGATGCGCAACATGGGTATCGCACCATTCAACATTGCATCCAGCGTCATCCTCATTACTGCGCAACGCCTTGCGCGGCGCCTGTGCACCAACTGCAAAGCCACGCTCGACCTACCGAAAAAGGCCCTGCTCGAAGCTGGCTTCAAGGATGCGGAGATCGATGGTTCCTGGACCACCTACCGCCCTGTGGGGTGCTCAAGCTGCAACGGTGGCTACAAAGGGCGTGTCGGCATCTACCAGGTCATGCCGATCAGTGACGAAATCCAGCGCATCATCCTGCGTGATGGCAGCGCGATGGACATCGCCGCGCAAGCTGCAATTGAAGGCGTCGCTTCGTTGCGCCGTTCCGGGCTGGGTAAAGTCAAGCTGGGCTTGACTTCTCTGGAAGAAGTGCTCGCCGTGACGAACGAATAGGAAAAGGGATCCAGAGGACCATATGGCTACAGCGAAGTCGAAGGGCACCAGCGAATCGGTCTACGAATGGGAGGGCAAGGATCGCAACGGCAAGCAGGTGCGCGGCGAAACAAGAGCCGCTGGAGAAAACCAGGTCCTGGCGTCCTTGCGCCGCCAAGGTGTCACGCCAAGCAAAATAAAAAAGCGCAGGATGAGCGCTGGCGGCACCATCAGGCCCAAGGACCTCGCCATTTTCACTCGGCAACTCGCGACGATGATGAAAGCTGGTGTCCCCTTGTTGCAGGCTTTCGACATTGTCGGAAGGGGAAATCCCAACCCGCGGGTGACCAAGCTACTCAACGACATCCGGACAGATGTGGAAACGGGAACGTCCTTGAGCGTAGCGTTCCGCAAATTCCCGCTTTACTTCGACAATTTGTACTGCAATCTCGTCGAGGCTGGCGAATCGGCCGGTATTCTGGACCAATTGCTGGATCGGTTGGCGGTGTACATGGAGAAAACTGAAGCGATCAAGTCCAAGATCAAGTCGGCATTGATGTATCCGGTCACTGTGCTGATCGTCGCTTTCGTGGTCGTGGCGGTCATCATGATCTTCGTGATTCCGGCGTTCAAGGAAGTGTTTTCCAATTTCGGCGGGGAGCTTCCGGTCCCCACCCTGATAGTGATTGCGATGAGCGAGTTTTTCGTCAAATACTGGTACCTGATCTTTGGTGGGCTAGGCGGTGGCGTCTACTTCTTCCTCGAAGCCTGGAAGCGCAACGAAAAGATGCAAAACGTCATGGACCGAATCATGTTGAAGTTGCCGATCTTTGGCGTGCTGGTTGAAAAATCCTGCATTGCCCGGTGGACCCGAACACTTTCCACCATGTTTGCAGCCGGTGTACCGCTAGTCGAAGCACTCGACTCGGTGGGTGGCGCCGCTGGCAACTCGGTATTTGAACGGGCAACCGTGAGAATCCAGCATGAAGTGTCGACGGGCACTGCGCTGACGGTTGCCATGACCAACGTCAACCTGTTTCCGTCCATGGTGCTGCAGATGTGTTCGATTGGCGAGGAGTCGGGCTCCATCGACCACATGCTTGGCAAGGCTGCGGACTTTTTCGAGGCGGAAGTCGATGACATGGTGGCTGGCATCTCCAGCCTGATGGAGCCCATCATCATCGTGATTCTGGGAACGGTCATCGGCGGTATTGTGGTCGCCATGTACCTGCCCATCTTCAAGCTTGGGGCCGTTGTCTGATGCTGGGGTCGCCAGCCGCCGACCTGGCGGTTTTTGGCATCTTGGGCTTGCTGATTGGCAGCTTTCTGAACGTGGTGATCTACCGCGTTCCAAAAATGCTGGAGTCGGAATGGGCGGCCAATTGCGCAGACCTCGAAGGAAAGTTGCCGACTGATCCACCGGCCTTCAACTTGATGCGGCCGCCGTCCAGTTGTCCAGTTTGCCGACACAGGATCCGATGGTACGAAAACATCCCCGTAGTCAGTTACCTGGCGTTGCGCGGCCGGTGTTCGAACTGCAAGACGTCCATCAGTGTCCGCTACCCGGCCGTCGAACTTGCGACCGCTGGATTATTCGTGTTGGTGGCAATGCACCACGGCGTAACACCCACCGGGCTTGCCTGGGCGACGTTCGCGAGTCTCCTTGTCGCCCAGTTCTTCATCGACTTTGACACACAGTTGCTGCCAGACGATTTGAACTACCTGATCCTCTGGGGAGGCTTGATTGCAGCGGGCCTGCACTGGACGCAGGTCTCGATCAGCTCAGCCGTGTGGGGCGCAGTCTTCGGGTACTTGAGTCTGTGGACTGTCTACCAGGTGCACCACTTGCTGACCGGCAAGGTAGGCATGGGCCACGGGGACTTCAAACTGCTGGCAGGTCTGGGCGCCTGGTTCGGGGCCGAGTACCTGATCGCGCTGATTTTGCTGTCCTCCGTCGTCGGTTCCCTCATCGGTGGCACGTTGCTCGTGGTCGGAAAAATTGCCAACCGTGACATCCCGATTCCGTTCGGGCCGTTCCTCGCAGGTGCCGGACTGGTGGCCATGGCCTGTGGGCCGGGATGGCTCGAGAAGACTGTCCCGTTTGCGTTTCCATTTTCACATTGAGCCAGTTGAGACGATGGTCCGCGTGGGATTGACTGGTGGCATCGGCAGCGGGAAAAGCATTGTCGCGCAGCTTCTTGTGCAGTTGGGCGCCACCTTGATCGACGCCGACGCAATCTCGCGCTCGGTGACGGCCCGCAAAGGCAGCGCCATAGCGTCCATCAGCGCCACCTTCGGCCCCGAATTCGTCACCGCAGACGGCGCCATGGACCGAGACAAGATGCGCCAGGCCAGTTATGCGGACGCGGCGTTTCGCCAGCGACTGGAAGCTATTGTCCACCCGCTGGTGGGTGCCGAGTCGGCCAGACAGGAAGCCGCTGCCGTTGCACGACATGCGCGCTGCATTGTCTTTGATGTTCCCCTGTTGGTTGAGTCACACCGCTGGCGTCAACAAGTCGACTTGGTGCTGGTGATCGACTGCATCGCAGACGTCCAGATTTCCCGGGTGACCCGTCGCAGCGGCCTGGACCGCAGCACGATCGAGAAGATCATCGCTGTGCAAGCATCGCGCGCAGAACGCGTCCGAGCAGCGGATATTGTCATGTTCAATGCCGGCGACTCCAGGGAGCAGCTGGCACACGAAGTCGGACAGTTGACACACCGCTTCGGGCTATGATCGGCCGTCCGGAAAAATCAGTGTGATCCTGTACGAATACCCCTTCAACGAGCGCATCAGGACGTACCTGCGCCTCGAGCACCTGTTTCGGCGACTGTCGGAGTTGGTGTCACGTGATTCGGCATTGGATCATCATTACGCGTTGTCCACCATTTTCGAGATCATGGACGTCGGAGCCCGTGCCGACCTGAAGTCGGACCTGCTCAAAGACCTGGAAAAGCATCGCCAGGTCCTCAACGCGTTCCGCGGCAATCCAGGCATCTCGGAGCAAGCCCTGGAAGCGATCATGGCGCAGGTCGACCACTGTTTTTCCGGCCTCACCAGTGTGCCGGGCAAAGCAGGTACCGCGCTGACCGAAAACGATTGGTTGATGAGCATTCGCAGCAGGGTCGGAATCCCAGGCGGAACCTGTGAGTTCGACCTACCGGCCTACTATGCGTGGCAGCATCAGGCGGCCGGCACACGTCGCACAGACCTGCAACGGTGGTGCTCGACTCTGTCACCACTGGCCGACTCGGTTACCCTGATTCTCAAACTCTTGCGTGAGACCGGATCGCCGCAAAAAGTCATGG
>JAYVRP010000898.1:0-3768 GCA_043776215.1 Rhodoferax sp.
CGCGGCATTCCCTTTACTGAATTCACGATCTCGACACCGGAAGATGGCGAAGCGCTGCAACGCCTCAGTGGAGACAATTCCTTGCCCTTTCTGACCATCGGCGGCCAGAAGATCAAAGGTTATTCTGAGGCCGAATGGACGCAGTTCCTGAATGCCGCGAACTACCCGGCATCCTCAGTCCTGGCGGCCACCTACCGCAACGCTCCTGCCAAGGCCCTGGTCACGGTGCAAAAGCCCGCGCCAGCGAAAGCTGAGGACGACGCTTCGGCACGCGTCGACGACAAGTCGGCAGACAACCGTGCGCAACCGGCCCCACCGCCGCCGCCCTCTACTGCGAACCCGGGCGGCATCAGGTTTTGATCGGTCTGCCTGTCAAGCGGGACTTTGCGCAGGCCTGAAGTCGAGCGTTCGCACGCCAGTATCGGTGGCCAAAAGGCAAATATCCGCCTTCTGGCGCGCGAAGACACCGACGGTCACGACCCCGGGCCACTGGTTCACCATTGTCTCGAACCCGAGCGGATCAGTCAGTTGCAAACCGGCCACATCGATGATGTGTTGGCCGTTGTCGGTCACGGCTGGCTGCCCCTCGCGCAAGCGGACATGGGCGGCTCCGCCCATGGCGCGAAACTGCCGCATGATGGACTGGGTTGCCATGGGAATGACCTCGACTGGCACCGCATAACGCCCCAGCACCTCCACCAGCTTGGATTGGTCTGCGATGCAGACAAAACGCGCGGACTGGGCCGCCACGATCTTTTCACGCGTCAGTGCACCGCCACCCCCCTTGATCATGTAGCCACGCGGGTCGATCTCGTCGGCGCCATCCACATAGACTGACAGGCGCTGCACGGTATTCGAATCCAGCACTTGAATTCCGGCCGCCAGTAATCGCTGGGTGCTGGCCTCTGAACTCGACACGGCACCGGGAATGCTGTCACGGATGGTGGCCAGTGCGTCGATGAATTTGTTCACCGTGGAGCCTGTGCCGACACCGATCAGTTGACCTGGAACCACGTATTGCAGGGCCGCCTGACCGACCAGGGTCTTGAGTTCGTCTTGGGACAACATAGGGGGGAATGCGGCCTGTGGTGTGGCCCCGTTTTTGGGACAATCGTTGAAAGATTCCGCAATTATCCGATGTCCCTCCTCCCCTACGCACTGGCCCGGCCGTTTCTCTTTGGCATGGACGCCGAAACAGCGCACGAACTCACTCTGGCGGCATTGGCCCGCACCCAGGGCACCCCGTTGGCATGGGCCTACGCGAGTCGGCTGGTGCACGATCCGGTCAGGGTTGCCGGATTGTCGTTTCCCAATCGCGTGGGGCTTGCGGCCGGGCTTGACAAGAATGCGCGCTGCATCGACGGCCTGGGTGCCATGGGGTTTGGTTTTGTCGAAGTGGGTACCGTGACACCCAAGGCACAACCCGGCAACCCGAAGCCGCGCATGTTTCGACTGCCTCCGGCAAAGGCCTTGATCAACCGGCTCGGTTTCAACAACGATGGCCTGGCGGCGTTTGTCGCCAACGTACGGCGCGCATCCTTCCGTAGCCAAGGCCGAATCCTCGGGCTCAACATCGGCAAAAACGCGGCCACGCCGATCGAGCGCGCTGCCGAAGATTACCTGGCGTGCCTGCACGGGGTGTACCCCCATGCGGACTACGTGACCGTCAACATCTCCAGCCCCAACACGCGCAACCTGCGGGAGCTGCAGAGTGACGATGCCCTTCATGCCCTGCTGGAAAGCCTGTCCGAGAGCCGAGCCCGATTGCAGCAACAGCACCGGCGCGTGGTCCCGCTGTTCGTCAAGATCGCACCTGACCTGGATGACGAACAAGTCGACCATATCGCGCGCGTTTTGCAGCAGCAAGGCATGGATGGCGTGGTGGCCACCAACACCACCGTGTCGCGCACAGCAGTGCAGGGCATGGCGCACGCAGAGGAAACCGGAGGCCTCTCCGGTTCGCCCGTGCGAGATGCCAGCAACCAGGTGATACGGCGCCTGCGCAAGACTCTGGGGAAGACGTTTCCGATCATCGGCGTGGGCGGAGTGTTGAGCGCCGGGGATGCAGTCGGCAAGATCGAAGCCGGCGCGGATCTGGTGCAGATCTACACCGGGCTCATTTACCAGGGGCCAGATCTGGTCTCGCAGTCGGCCAATGCCATTCGGCATCACTTCGCAAAAGGCCAGCGCTAATCACACAGCGCCGTGACGTACGCGCCAATCGCCAACGCGCTGGTGAGGCCGGGTGACTCAATGCCGAAGAGGTTTACAAGACCACGAACGCCGTGTTGCACGGGGCCCTGGATGAGGAAGTCGCTTGCCGGCTGATCAGGTGCCTGGATCTTGGGCCGGATGCCCGCGTACGCCGGCAGCAAAGCACCGTCGGGCAGGCCTGGCCAGTACTTGCGCACCTCCCCGTAGAACACGTCACCCCGGGCCGGGTCGACCACCAGATCGTCGGGCGACTGCACCCACTGAACGTCCGGACCAAACTTCGCCTGCCCCGCCATGTCCAGAGTCAGATGGACACCCAGGCCGGCGCGCTCCGGCACCGGATAGATCAGACGGCTGAATGGACAACGCGCGGAAAGCGCGAAGTAGTTACCCTTGGCGAAATAGGCCGTGGGCACATGATGTGCATTCAGGCCTGTGATGCGCCTCGCCAGGGCCGGAGCGTGCAGCCCAGCGGCATTGATGACCGTGGACGCCAGCACCTGTGTGCCATCGCCTGTCGTCACGACAATGCCTTCGGCCCTGCATTCTGCGCGGGCCATGGGTGCATTCAGTGCGACGAGTCCACCCGCGTTTTCGAGATCACCCTGCAGCGCGAGCATGAATGCGTGGCTGTCCACGATGCCGGTCGACGGCGAATGCAGCGCAGCCACGCATTCCAGGTGGGGTTCCAACGCGCGGGCCTCGGCACGGGTCAGCAACTGCAGGTCGGTCACGCCGTTTGCCGCTGCGCCATGCCTCACCTGCTCGAGTTGGGTGCACTGCTCAGGAGCCGTCGCCACCACCAGCTTGCCACAGCGTCGGTGGTCCAACCCGCGCTCGGAGCAATAGGCATACAAGAGTGCCCGGCCCTGCACACAAAGCCGAGCCTTGAGTGACCCACGCGGGTAATACAGTCCGGCATGAATCACCTCGCTGTTGCGCGAACTGGTGCCGGTACCGATCGCTCTGGCAGATTCGAGCACCAGTACTTCCCGACGCTGCAGCGCAAATGCACGCGCGATGGCCAGACCAATCACACCGGCTCCCAGAACCAGGCAGTCAATACGGTCCATGCACGACTCCATAACGCGGTGACAGGCTATTTCAGCTGGACGGATCCGGATAGGGTGACCGTGACTGAGCTCTTGCCAGCTTCCACGGGCACGGGCGCCTCGGCGAGTGCCGCCTTGGCCTCCAAGGCCATCAGGCGCGGTCGCGGCATGAAACCCTGGTCGTTGGCATTCACCGACACTTCCCGCAGCCCGTAGCTGGTGAAGCCAAAACCCTTGGCAATGTCCGCGGCACGGGCCTTGAAACGTTCGATGGCCAGCGTCTGCGCTTCTGCCTCGGACTTGGCGCGCTGCTCGCGGCTCAGGCCGAAACTGACGCCCCCCATGGTCAGCGACTGGATCTTGCCGGCGGTGGTGCTGATGCGCGCGAAGTCGCGTCCTTCCAAAATGAGTTCGGCCGAGCCCTGCCAGCCGGATGGTTTGCCATCGCGGCCATACCGCGGATACAGGCTGAAGTTCCCCGTGCGCACATCCATCTGACCTG
>JAYVRP010000899.1:0-13239 GCA_043776215.1 Rhodoferax sp.
TGTCAAACGCGGAGCGCGTCAAGGCGCACGCAGTGGTCCTGGCCCGCAAGCACGCTCGGCCGTTCGAATACCTGGGCACCAAGCTACGCAAGGAGGATGCGGCGCGCAAAGTGGCCGAGCGCGACGGCATTACGGACGGCTTGGTGTGCGTCTTCTCTGCCGTCGAACCATGCCGCACGTTCTCGTTGCGCTTCACGACCGGGCAGCCCTACGTGCAGTCGGCCAAGCGCAAATGCCTGCACCTGTACTACTACTTCATGGATCGCGACCTGGGGCTTATCCACGTTCGCGTGCAGACCTGGTTCCAGCTTCAGATCCAGGTCTACCTCAACGGCCACGAATGGCTCGCTCACAAACTGAGCGCCCGCGGTATCGAACACACGAAGATCGACAACGTCTTCGCCCGCACCCTGGACCTGCCACGGGCGCAGCGCATGGCCGACCGATTCGCCCACTTGAAGTGGCCGCAGATCCTGAACCGATACGCCCGACAGGTCGTGCCGCAGCTGGACGATGTGCTGCACGGCTGCCGATATCCACAAGTTCGCTACTGGGTGGCGGCCCATGCGGAATACGTCCATCGACGTCATGTTCAAGAGCGCCCTGGGCCTGCGCGAGTTGTCCCCCCGGCTGCTCAGCCACAGCACGCTGTGCTTCGGTGCCAAGGAGGTGATGAACTTCCTCGGGCGCAAGCTGGTGGGCAACTTCCGCAGGCGAGGTGGTCTCCGATCTGTCGAGCCTGGTGTGCCGTCGCGTTGGCGGCTCGAGGATCAAGCACCGGGTCAAGCAGAACTGGCTGAAGATGGTCGACAAGGCGGGACTGGTGTTGAGGATCGAGACGGTGATCAACAACCCCGAAGAGTTCCGCGTGCGGTAAGCAGGTCTTGCGCTATCGGCTTGCAGCGCGCCGAGTGGGTGCAGCTGCCGAATCTGGGGGGGCGGGGCGTGGCGGATCTGTTCCGGTACCGCGAGGTCTCGCTGCAGGCCAACCCCCGTTACCTCGATGCTCTGGCTGCGGTCGATGACCCGACCAAGGGCAAGCAGGCGCTGCAGCGTCTGACCACCACGAAGAAGGATGCCGCGGGTCGCCAACCTTCAATCTGTGGCCCGAGGTTCAATCCGATGGCGCGACTCGACGCCGATCTGTTCAAGAGCCTGATGGACGGTGCGCATTGCTTCCGCGGCAACACCCAACCGCGACATCCGCTCATAGCTGACGAAGACACGCTGGCTGCGCTCGGGTGCCGATGACCCCAAGAAGGCCGGTGCGTAGGTGGGCCGTTGCTTCAGACGGTTGCACGCGCACGGACTCATTGCCAAGATCCCGCGCACGCGCCGCTGGCACGTCACGGCCTACGGCCACCAGGCCATCGGCGCATCGGTGTATCTGTGTGAGCACCAATTTCCCAACGTCAACGCCAATGCAGCAGCGGCCTGATCTTCTTCGCGAAAGACAAAGAACTGACAGCAAAAGAATCTATTCACAGCAACGCGTCGGAGCATGCCGCAACCGTCTTGCGTACCGCGGGCAGGCGCAGCATCCCCGCCAGGGCCTGGCGGGCCGACTGGCACAACAGCAGCCAGGCTAGGCCGGTCAGGGTGTCCATGGTGCGGCGTGGGTTGGTCACGTGTGGCATCGCGGGCAAGCTGTCAGGTTGGCCAGGTGCATCAGTGGCGTCGGGGCGGTCGGTTGGTGAAGCACGATAGGTCGTGCTGCGGGCCAGCAGGCATGAAATTTCTGCAAACGGCTTGCGCCCGGTCATCCATTCCTGCCTCGGCGCGGCGCGCGTTTATCCGGCGTGGCGTTGACTACACTCACGAGTGAGCGTGCCGGCACGGCTGGCGCGGATCTTCCGCGGTGGGGCGGTGGCGGTTTTTGCAGCAATTCCGGGAGTACGAAATGACGCTGATGTGGCGCGACGGGCTGAGCACGGGTAATGACGTGATTGACACCGATCACAAGTACCTGATCGATATCGTCAATCTGGTCGAGCGCAGCATGGGCACGAAGGACCAGGGGCAACTGACGGACGCCTTCCACAGCCTGCGCCGGTATGCCACGGCCCATTTTGCGCGGGAGGAGCGGATTGCCCGCGCTGCGGGTTACGCGAATGCCGAGCACCTGCACCAATCCCACGAGGGCCTGATCCGCCAGCTCGAGCAACTGGAACTGGAAATCGGGCAGCAATGGACAGCGCAGTCGGTGGGTCACTTCGGCGCCCTGTTGCGCGCGTGGCTGATCGACCACGTCATCAAGGAAGATTTGCTGATGAAGCCGACACTGCAGAAGCAACCGGCGTCCTTCGACGCCAAATGAGAGCGTGGCGGGGCCCATCGCGGCGGGGCTCCTCCGGCGCCAGCGGCCGTTGGCGAACGTTTCTTCCTCCCCCTGTCAGTGACCGCCGCCCGCCGGCGCACGCAGGGCGCGGACGATCTTCGATAACAAGGCCGCCGGTTCGACCGGCTTCACGATGAAGTCGTTCGCGCCGGCTTTGAGGCTGTCCCGCACGACGGCGCCGTCGCTCCAGCCGGAGACCATGATGACCGGGATGCTTGCGTAGCGGGGCACCGCGCGGATCTGCAGCGTGGTTTGCAAGCCGTCCACCTGGGGCATCATCACGTCCATGAGGATCAGGTCGGTCGGGCTGTTCGCCAGCGCCTTGAGAGCCTCGTGGCTGCTGGCTGCGAACGCCACCCGGTAGTTGCCGGCCTCCAGGATGCCACCGACGATATCGCGCTGGATGTCGTCGTCGTCGACGACCAGCACCAGGGGCCGTACCCGATCGGCCAGCGCCACCAGCGAGCGCGCGGAGTCCATATGGGGCTGCATGTCACGGTGCAGTTCCTGGGCCCACTGCGTCAAGGGCGCAAGTGACTGCTGCACCGTGTGCAGGGGTTGCCGCAGGCCCTGGGTCTTCATCTGGGCAATCTCGCGTCCGAGGCCGGCGGCATTCCTGACCTCCAGCATGTCGGACAACTCGCCGTGCGCCAGCCGGCGCGAGAACCCGTCGATCGCGGCATCCATGCTGGCGCCGGCCTGCGCCACCACGCGCCCGGCGGTCGCGATGTGCTGGCCCCCCTGCGCCATCTTGCGGTCGAGCGCCGCCTCGAGGCCGGCGAGGGCGCGCGCCCGCGTCGCGAATTCCGCCGCGCTCGGCGTCGCGTCACGTTGCGCGGCGAGTTCGCGCAACGCGATGCGCAAGGACATCGGCAGGCGTCCGCTGTCATGGGTCATGGGCCAGAACTGCACATAGTCGTCGAAATGCCCGCTGCGACACATCTCGTAGGCCTGCTTGACCTCGTCCATCACGCACAAGGTGATGGTGCGGATCGGCTGCCGGTGGATCGCCGTGCTGTGGCGGTACAGGCCCAACAGGTAGCGCTCTGATTTCTGCAGGGCGTCGAACGCCAGTACCAGCACCTGCGGGGCGTGCCGCTCGAAGTCATCGACCGCGGTCTCGCCACCGCCGGAGGTGTGCACGGCGTCGAACTCGTCGGCCAACAGCCGCTGGACCAGCGCGGCGTCGCCTCGGCGGTCCGACACGACGAGGATGGAGGTGTTCCTGACGGAAGCGTCATGCATGGGGTTTACCGCGGTGGCGCGCACGGCCTCATGCCGGGTCGGACAACATCGGGTCGGCCTGGCGCAGGGTTTGCAGGGTCGCACGCGCCATCGCAAAAGAGAACGCGCGTATCTGGCGCTGCAGTGCCGCGCCGCGCGGGCCCAAGGCGGCCTGCAGCATCTGCTCGTTCAGCCCGTACAGCGCGATGGCTTCGGTGTCGCTGTGCGCCAGCAGAGCGTCGAGCTGGTCGAGCAAGACCCTCACGGCGGCGGGCCGCGGCGCAATGCGGGCGTCGGGCGGCGGGTTGCGCGGGGGCAGGGCGGTGGCCAATGCGGTGAGCGCGGTCTCGACGGCCGCCACTTGGGCGCTTGCAGCATCGGCGCCAAGATCGCCTTGTGGGCTCGCCTTCAACCAGTCTTCCAGATCGCGCGCCAGCCGCATCACGCTGTCGGCGCCCAGTGTGGCGGCGGTGCCTTTGAGGGTGTGCACCAGCCGTGCAGCCGTGGAATGATCTCGCTGCGCCAGGCTGTCGCGCAGCCGCTGCATGTCGTCGCCGTGGGATTCGACAAAGCGGTGCAGCAGCGCCAGATACTTGTCTGCGTTGCCCATCAGGCTGTCCAGTCCGCGCGCCAGATTCAGCCCGGATACTGACTGCAACTGCGCCAGCGCCGTGGATTCGTTCCGCGGCTGGGCCTGGAGCGCGCCCGAGCCCGCGCCTGGCATCTCCGCCTGACCCTGCGTGCGGGTGGGGCGGTGCTGCGGCGCGACCTCGCCGCCCTCGTCCCGCGGCGCGGCAGCGAACGGCAGCCATTTCAGCAGCGCGGCATACAGCAGCTGCGGCTCCACCGGTTTGACCAGAAAGTCATTCATCCCGGCCTCTTCACAGGCCTGCCGCTCGGTCTCGAACGCGTCGGCCGTGAGCGCCAGGATCGGCCGGTGCGACCACCCGGGCAGGGCCCGGATCGCACGGGTCGCCTCCAGGCCACCCATCTGCGGCATCTGCAGATCCATCAGGATCAGATCGTAGGCACGCTCGTGGGCCCTGGCCACGGCTTCGTGGCCATTGGTCGCGGTAAACACCTCCAGGCCCACCCCGTGCAGCAGTTCCAGGGCCACCTCGCGATTAATGGCGTTGTCGTCGACCAGCAACAGCCGGGCGCCGCCGTGGTGCAGGCGCAGCTGGGCCTCCGGGTCGGCGGTGGTGCCGCCCGGTTGCGGGGCGGGCATGATGCCGTGGCCGCGCCGCAGCCGGGCGGTGAACCAGAAGGTGCTGCCCACGCCGGGCGTGCTGTCGACGCCCGCCTCGCCCCCCATGAGGCGCGCCAGGTTGCGGCTGATGGCCAGGCCCAGGCCGGTGCCGCCATAGGTGCGCGCGGTCGAACCGTCCGCCTGCTCGAAGGGCTGGAACAGCCGGCCGAGGACGTCGGGCGCAATGCCGATGCCGGTATCCTGCACTTCAAAGCGCACCAGCAGTTCGTCGGCGCCGTCCTGCACCAGCCGGGCACGCAGGGCCACCGAGCCGGTCGGGGTGAACTTGACGGCATTGCCGGCAAAGTTGAGCAGTGCCTGGCGCAGGCGCGTCGGGTCGCCACTCAGCCACGGGGGCACCGCGTCGGCGTCCACGTCCACGCGCAGGCCCTTGGCCAGCGCCGCCACGCTGATCATCGACGCCACGTTGTCGAGCACGGCGCTGAGGTGGAAATCGGCCCCGTCGATCTGCAAGCGGCCAGCCTCGATCTTGGACAGGTCCAGGATGTCATTGATGATCGACAGCAAATGCCGCCCGGCGTTGTCGATCTTGTCGAGCCGTGCGGTCTGCTCCGCCGTGGCGCCGGATCGGCGCAGCAGGTGGCTCAGGCCGATGATGGCGTTCATCGGTGTGCGGATCTCGTGGCTCATGTTGGCCAGAAAGGCGCTCTTGGCCAGGTTGGCGGCTTCCGCCTGCCGTCGTGCAACGCTCAACTCCGCGGTGCGTTGCGCCACCATATCCTCGAGGTGGTGCCGGTACTGGTCGAGTTCCTCGCCCATGCGCTTCTTCTCGGTAATGTCTTCCTTCACTGCAACGTAATGGCTTACCGTACCGTCGGGTTGACGCAGCGGCGCGACGATCGCGAGCTCTACATATTCGCTGCCGTCCTTCCTGCGGTTGTGGAACTGGCCCTTCCAGGGCCGGCCCTGACCCAGCGCATCCCACATGGCGACGTAGGTGGTTGGCGGCGTCAGGCCCGACTGCAGCAGGCGCGGATTCTTCCCGATCAGGTCGTCCCGCTGGTATCCGCTGGCCTGCACGAAGGCTTCGTTCACGTATTCGATGGCTCCCCGGACGTCGGTGATGAGGATGCTCTCCGGGCTTTGCTCAACGGCCTGCGAGAGCTTGCGCAACTGCGCCTCCGCCGCCTTGCGTTCGGTCACGTCGACCGCCGCGCTCAGGACCAGGCGCCGCCCGTTGCTGCCCATGCCCAGGCCGGTCGACATGAACTCCCAGCTACGCGCTGCGCCGGCCTTGGTGCGCACGGTGTATTCACCTTCGTGCACCGTCTGGTCCAGGCCGTATATGGTCGCGATATGACGCTCGACCTCGGCGCTGCCGGCTCCGTAGGCCAGCCTGCACCAGGCGGCGATGGTGGGTATGTCGGACAGCGAATAACCAGTGAGCTCGCTCCACGCGCGGCTGATCATCACCACCTCGCCGCCCTCGGCGTGCACGATCAGCGGGAAGGGGGAATGCCGGATCACCAGTTCCATTTGCGCGCGGCTTTCGATCAGTTCTCCCAACGCCGCGTCGCGCGCGGCCACGCCTGCAAAGTTGTCCAGTGCATAACTAATCGTCTGCGCGATGTCCGCCAGCAGGCCGGCGGTTTCGGCGTCGAATGCGTTCGGCTCACCGCTGTAGATGGAGAGCACCGCGACCACCTCCCCGTGGCGTCGCAGTGGTAGCGCGGCCGATGCGCCCCAGCCGGCATGTGCGCCCCGTTCATGCCAGGGGGCGGTGCGCGGATCGTTGCGGAAATCCTGGCACCACACCGACTGCTGCTCGCGAAGGGCGGTGGATGTCGGGCCCGAACCCAGGGCGTCCGCTCCGTCGATCACGATTCGGATATCGGTCAGGTATCCCGTGTCGTCACCAAACGAGGCCAGGGGCTGCACTTGCCCGCTGGCCGGGTCCCGGTGCCCAATCCACGCCATCTTCATGCCGCCCGCGGTCACCATCAGCTTGCAGATGTCGCCAAACAGGCCGGGCTCGCTGGTGCTGCGTACGATGGCCTCGTTGCAGCGGCTCTGGGCGGCGTAGAGCTGGCTGACGCGCTCGACTCTCGCCTCGGCAGTTTTCCGCTTGTCGATGTCCATGTGTGTGCCGACCATGCGCAGGGGCTGTCCCGCTGCATCCCGCTGCACCAGGGAGCCGATCGACAAAGTCCACTTCCAGTCGCCTGTGCGTGTGCGTTGGCGGAATTCCACGCGGTATTCGGCGGTCTTTCCGGCAATGTAGTCACGGTAGGTCTGGCCGACATGCTCCTGGTCATCGGGATGCAGGCGCGCGATCCAGGCGGCGTTGCTCTCGTGGAATTCGTCCGGCTCGAACCCCAGCATCCGTGTATAACCTGCATCCACCACCGCCTCGCCAGTCTGGACGTTCAGGTCGTAGATCCCCTGCTGGCCCGCGTTCAGCGCCAGCCGCAGGCGCTCCTCGCTCAGTGCCAGCGCCGCACTGGCTTCCTGGGCTTGGTTGCGCGCGGTAATCGCGTCCGACATCAGGTTCAGCGCCGCCAGCCGGGCCTTGCGCTGGGTCTCCAGGGCGGCAAGCTGCGCGATGCGATGGCTCTCGGCGCCGGCCCTGAGCTGTTCTTCGTTGCGCTTGCGGTCGGTGATATCGCGCAGGAAAATCGCCGCGCGCAGATCCGGCGAATCCGGCAGCACATTGGCGCTGATCTCGACCTCCAGCAGCTGGCCATCGCGGCGCCGATGCCGGGTCTCGAAACGCTGGCCGCCGGTGACCATGAGGTGCTCCAAGTGCAGGGCAACGTCCTGCGGGGATTCGGACGCCTCCACATCTGCGATGCGCATGGTCAGCAATTCCTCGCGCGAGTACCCGATCCACAGGCAATAGGTGGTGTTGACCTCCAGGAAATTGCCCTTTGCATCCACGATCCAGAACCCCTCGAGCGCGGTCTGGAGCACGGTGCGATACCGTGCTTCGCTGGCGCCCAGCACCGCATGGGCCTCCTGCAGTGCGGCCGTGCGTTCGGCAACGCGTGTTTCGAGTGTCTCGTTGGCGAGCCGCAACGCGCTTTCGAGGCGCTTGCGTTCCACCGCGTGGCGCAGCGCGCGCGCGATCGTCGCCGCATTCGTCTCCCCCTTGACCAGGAAATCCTGGGCGCCCACCTCGATCGCCGCGCGGCCGAGTTCTTGCTGGCTCGACCCCGTCAGGACGATCAGCGCCACCGTGGGTGCGGCAGCTACGATAGCCTGCGCGGTTGCCAGGCCGCCGCTGTCGGGCAGGCCGAGGTCGCACACCACGGCGTCGTAAGGCGCGGCTTGGATACACGCCAGTGCATCGGCCAGGCGTTCGACGGTGGTGATCGCGAACTGGCCCTGCGCCACCTCGACCAGGGCGGTCTTCAACAGCAGCGCGTCGCCGGGGTTGTCTTCGACCTGCAGGAGCTGGAGTATGCGCATCGCTCTATTCTCGCGCCAGTGTCGCCGTCCGCAACCAGAAAGCGTCGATCAGTGCCACCACCTGCATGAACTGCGCTAGCTGCGCCGGTTTGGTGATGAAGCAGTTGGCGTGCAGGTCGAAACATCGAGCAACGTCCCGCTCCGAGCGTGAGGTGGTGAGGATCACCACCGGGATGCGCCGCAGGGCGGGGTCCGCCTTCACCTCGGCCAGCACCGCGCAGCCGTCCTTGCGCGGCAAGTTGAGGTCGAGCAGGATCAGGTCCGGCCGCGGCGCTGCACTGTGGCGGCCCTCGCGGCGCAGGAAAGCCATCGCCTCGACACCGTCCTCGACCAGGTGCATGCGGTTGCTTGCCCTGGCTTCGCGCATCGCCTCGATCGTCAGCCGCGCGTCGCCAGGGTTGTCCTCGACCAGCAGGATGTCGATTGACCGGCGCAGCGTGTCGGCGGAGTTCATGGCGCGGGCGCCGCAGGCAGCGTGAACCAGAACAGCGCGCCGCCCTGCGGTGCGGTCTCGATGCCGATGTCACCGCCGTGGTGCGTGATGATGCGTTTGCAGATCGCCAGGCCGATCCCGGTGCCGGGGTATTCGCGGCGCGTATGCAGGCGCTTGAAAATGACGAACAGCTGGCCGCGGTATTCGGGTGCGATGCCGATGCCGTTGTCGGCAACCGAGAAGCGCCACCAGCCCTCGCTGTATATGGCGTTTACGTCGACCAGCGGCGTCGGCCCCTTGCAAAACTTGAGCGCGTTGCCGATCAGGTTCTGGAATACCTGCACCAGCTCCATGCGGTGCGCCAGCACCGTTGGCAGCGGCTGCGCCGACACCTTGGCTCCGCTGTCCGCGATCGGCCCGGCGAGCAGCGCCAGCGCCTCCTGCAACGCGGCGGCACTGTCCACCGGCGCGTGCAACTGGGCGGTGGCGCCGACGCGCGAATAGGCCAGGATGTCCAGGATCAGCTGTTGCATGCGCAGTGCGCCGTCCACCGCCAAGGCCATGAATTCACGGGTTTCGGTATCGAGCTTGCCGGCGAGGCGCTTCTCCAGCAACTGCACATAACCGACTACCATGCGCAGCGGTTCCTGCAGGTCGTGCGAGGCCACATAGGCGAATTGTTCGAGTTCCGCGTTGGAACGCGCCAGCTCCCTGCCACGGCTGCGGACCTCTGCATCCCGCGCCGCGAGGGTGTCCACCATCTGGTTGAACGCTTGCTCCAGATGCCCGATTTCGTCGCGGCCATCGGTCTTGATCCGCTGGCTGAAATTGCCGGCGCCCGCGTCGCGGGTGGCGGCAACCAGCCGGACGAGCGGCGCAAAGGTCCGCCGGATCGACAGAAAGACGCCCAGACCGAACAGCACGGCCAGCGCCAGCGATGCCAGCAGGAGGCTGCGAGTCAATTCGCTGGCGGACGCAAGCGCGGCCGCGGTGGGAACGCGGAACACCGCCGCCCAGCCCAGGCCGGGCAGCGGGGCATAACCCGCAATCTTACGTTCGTTCTCGAGGGTGTTGAAGAACTCGCTGGCCCCCGATCGGCCGGCAAGCGCCTCTTTGACCGGCAGCATGGAACTCAGGTCGGTCCGGGACTCCACGAACTCCGGCCGGCTCTGGTGGGCGATGACGAGCCCGCGCCGGTCGGTCAGGTAGCCCGGTTCGGCGCGATCACTGTCGGGGGACGGCGGATGGCCGATCTTCGAAAGCAGGCCCAGCCTGAGCGCGCCGGCCCAGATGCCGACGACCCGCCCGTCCGCGGCGCGCACCGGCGTGGCGAGCACGATGGCCGGCCGCTGGGTGAGCGGCGAGATATGCAGGTCGCTCACGACCTCGCGGTTGACCCGGTGCACCTCCTTGAACCATTCGCTGGAGGACAGATCCCGTTGCGACAACTGCTGTTCGAGCGAGGGCGGCTCGACCATGGCAACCGTCCCGTCGGGTTGGAGGAGGAGGATGTATTCGAAAGCGGCAGAGTGCGCCAGCACCCGTGCAGCCACTTCGCGCGCCTGCGGGGGGCTGGCGAGTTGCAGCAGCGTGGCGCTGACGCCGAGCATCGCGCGGGCGCCATCGACATGGGTCAGCACGGCGGCTGCGTACAGTTCGGCACTTTGCTGCATGTTCGCGAGGACGGCCCGTTGCAGTGCATCGCGGCCCAGCGCGACCGACGCCACGCCGCCGATGATCGCCGTCAGCAGTATCGCGCCGACGACGGTGGCGGGCAGCTTGACCGTCAGGCCCACGGCTGTGCCCCCGCTGTGCCAGCTGCGGTGCAGGCTGGCAGGGTAGCGGTCGGAATGCTGTTGGCCATTTTGCTGGTGATGAACTTTCCGTCGAGGGCTTTCCCGCGCTGATTTTTGTTCAACCCGCGTTCTCGCGCCACGTGACAAGGCAGATCGCGCTGCAACCGGCACACCGCGATCCGCAGCGGGGGTACCGGCATCACCATTAGGCGGATCCCTCGTCGGGCAGTCTGGGATACAGTGCCTCGAAGTCGGTTGGGGCATCGATGAAGTCCAGGTCGAACGGTTCGGCCTGCCCGAGTTGCCGCGACAACGCATTCACCTGCTGCTTCAGGCGGATCATCTCGAGTTCGCGGTCGACTGCCACCCGGTTGAAGCGCTCCAGGGCATCGAGGTGTTGTCGCAATGCCGCCGATGCACGTTCGCGGTCGGTGACGTCGTTGGCCATGACCAGTCTGGAGGGCCGATGGTCGAAATCCAGATCGTGGGACGTGATCTCGACCAGGATCAGGCTGCCGTCCTTGCGCAGATGGCGCCACTGCCCCGAGTGCTGCAGGCGCCGCGTATCGGGCTGCTGAAATGCGGCTTCCAGCCGGGCGACGTCTTCCGGCGGACGGATGTCCCTGATGGTCATGGAGAGGAATTCCGCGCGGCTGTAGCCATACACGTCGATTGCGGCGTCGTTGACCACCAGGAACGCCAGGCTGGCCAGTTCGTAGACCCACATCGGCTGCGGGCTGCCTTCGAACATCTCGCGATAACGCGCCGCGTTGGCCCTCAGCCTGGTCTGTGCCTGGCGCAGTGTCTCGTTCTGCATTTCCAGTTCGATCTGCTGGCCCTGCAGCTCATGCAACAGGACTTTCGCATCTGCTTCGCCCTGTGCCGGGGTGGCGGGCCGCTGCGCCAGGGCGGTTTCGGCAGCGGCGCGAATGTGTTGCTGGCGCTGGCGGTCCTGGGCGTTGTGATCCGAGGAGCTCATGGTGTTTCCGGGGCAGCGATGCCCGCGCTCTGCAGCGTGCTCCGTGCCGCGGGCTGGGTGCGGGCCATCAGCTAGCCTCACCGTAGCGTTGGGCGATTGCGACGAACTCGTCGAAACCAGCGACAAAGGCGTCACACATGTCCGGGTCGAAGTGCGTCCCGCGCCCGGCGGCAATAATGTCGCGGGCATCAGCAGGCGGTAACGCGGGCTTGTAAACGCGCACCGACACCAGCGCATCGAAGACGTCGGCAACCGCCATCAAGCGTGCCGATACCGGGATGGCCTCGCCCACAAGGCCGTCGGGATAACCGCTGCCACCCCATCTCTCATGGTGCCAGTGCGCAATTTCCTTGCCCATGGTCAGAAAGGCCAGCGGGATTTCGATGTCGGCCTCGGCAAGCTCCAGCGCCGCGCTGCCGAGCGCGGCGTGCGTCTGCATGATGACCCATTCTTCGGGCGTGAGTTTGCCTGGTTTGAGCAGAATATGGTCGGGAATGCCAACCTTGCCGATGTCGTGCAGGGGTGCGGATCGGGTCAACAGTTCGATGTAGGGCTTGGTCAGGATGGCACTAAACCGCGGATGCTGTGTCAGCCGTGTCGCCAGCCGGCGCACATAGGCCTGGGTGCGAAGAATGTGGTTGCCGGTATCCAGGTCGCGTAATTCGGCCAGATGGGCCAGGGCACGGATGCTGACTTGCTGCGTCAGGTCGTTCTCGGCCATGCGCCGCGCCACTTCTGCCTCGAGCGCCGCATTTTGATCTTTCAGCCAGTCGCGGGCCTTTTTTGCCTCGAGCTGCGTGCGCACCCTGGCCAGGACCAAGGTTGGCTGGATCGGTTTGGTGACGTAGTCGGCGGCACCCAGTCGCAGGCCCTGCTCCTCCTCGCGCACACCGGCCAGCGCGGTGAGGAAGACCACCGGAATTTCGCGCGTGGCCGGGTCTTCGAGCAGCTGCCTCAGCACCGCATACCCGTCCATGCCCGGCATCATCACGTCGAGCAGGATCAGGTCCGGCCGGGGTATGCCACGGGCAACCTGCAAGGCGCCCTCGCCGGATGTGGCCGCCAATACGCGGTATTGCGGCCGCAGCAACTCGCTCAGCACGATCAGGTTCTCGGCCGAGTCGTCAACAATCAGGATGGTGGCGGCGGGTTTGGACTGCATGCTACCTATATGGACGGAGAGCGAGTCTGCCGGGAAGCATACACCTGACGCAACAGTCGCACATCGCCATCGCCGGCCGCGCCCTGCATCGCCGCGGCCTGCGCGCCGGCGAAACGTCGCGCCAGCGCATGGTGCCAGTGCGCCAGCGACCAGGCGGGTGCGCCGTGGTCCTGCAGCGTGCAGGCGATCTCGAGCTGCCCGTCGCGATGGCGCAGGAATTCGACGGCGCGCGTCTGCGCGGGCCAGTCGATCAACGAGCCGGTGGAGATTTCCCATAACCCGCCGCTGGCGCCGGGGTGGGGCCGGATCTCGTGCAGGTGGCGGTGGCCCACGAGCCACGCCACGGCGCTGGGGTGACGGTGCCGCAGCTCCGTGAGTGCCGCGGCAGGGTGGCGCTGCGGGTCCGCACCACGGGTGTTGGTGAGCGACACCGAGCCATGGTGGCTGGCCAATACCGCGATGCGCTCCGGCTGGCGGTCGACCTCGCCCAAATTGCTGCGCCAGCCACCTCAATGTAGTGTTGCATTCACTATTGATCTTTTCGCAATTCATTACACCGTTCGGGCTGAGCCTGTCGAAGCCTGCAGCCCTTCGACAAGCTCAGGGCGAACGGTTTGGTGGGTGTCGCG
>JAYVRP010000900.1:0-3759 GCA_043776215.1 Rhodoferax sp.
GTGCTGCTGACGCCGGGCGTGCCGTCCAGCGTCTCACCCAGGGTGCTGCGCGAACGCAGCAGCAGGCCGGTGCCCGAATAGGCTAGCGCGGGTGCGATCAATTCGCTGCTGCCCAGCGGATTGCCGGTGATGGTGACCGCAGGCAGCGTGCCGACCGGGACAGCGGGCGCCGCAGGCTGGGCCAGCGTCGGACTGCTGGCGCAGAGCAGGATGGCGGCCAACGCTACAGCATGGGGGACAAAAGCGGCGGCACAGCGTGCCGACGCCGAAAGGGAATTTTTCATGAGGGTTCCGGTGAATCAGGGAATGCCAAACATCGCCCCGGCCGGGTTGTCGGCGGGGGTCTAAGCAGAAAACCAGGGATTCAGCGGAATGCGGGCGGCCCACGCGCCAGCGTCAGCGCCGCAGCCGGGGACGGCGGCAAAGCTTCATGGCATGCCACATGCCGGGGGCCTGCCAGCAAGGGCAAACCAGGTATCGGCACTGTGGGCATCGTGGCCGAGTGGCCGGACTGGTCAAACAGGCGGCATTCCGAGCCACCGTCTTCATGCGCTGCAAACAGGCGCAGAACCCAATGGACTTCTTCACCATCCGGGTGGTCCGCGTGGTCACGCGGGGAAACTGATTCTTGGTGCCCGGTGTGTACGACCTCGTGTATCAGTCCCTGGGTCTGCGCCAGCAGCAAGGCGCTGGCCCAGACCAACAACATGCTGGCCCACCATGCGCGCCGCGCTGGAGACAGGTGGCTCAGCACGGGCGCATGTCCTGGACCTACTTTACGCTCACCGCATCGGTGACGCGGTAGTACAGCCCATATGGGTCGTCCAGCAACACCAGGAACTGGCCTTCGATTACCACCGGCTCCATGGAATACTTGACCGGCGTTTTCGTCTTGACCTCCACCATGCTCTCGGGCCCGCCGGGGACGCAGAAACCGCAAGTCATGGGAACGGAGGTGAGCAGGAAGTGTTTCTGCTTTTCACCCGGCTCCAGCGGCATCATGAAGCCTTGGATACGCTGTGTTTTCTGGTTCAGCGCCATTTGGCTCATGGCAAACACCGGAAGAACCTTGTTCTTGTCGGTCTTGGTCTTGACTTCGGTCAACACCGACCAAGGCACCACGTCGGCGCGCGGCTGCAATGGCGCAAACGGGCTGTTGGCACCGTGGACACCAGCCCCTGTGCCGGCGGGCAAAGGTGAACCCAACTGCGCCGCCGCGCCAAATGACGCCAGCGACGCCGCCAAGCCGAGGGATATTGCCAAATTGCCAAGTTTCATGGAATGCTCCAAAAGGACCTGCGGGTACGACACCGCACCGGGACAAGAGTTCCGGTGATTGTCGTGCGCCAGGTCAATGCTCGTGTTTCATGCCGCAGTATTTGCCAATCGCAAGGCCTTTGCAAGCGGCCTGCAGCTCTTTCATGCACACATCCTCCTTTTTGCCGGACTCCAGGCACTTGGCGGCGCCTTCGTGCGCGGCGGACATGGCCCGGTGGCGTGTGATGTCTTCCTTGGTTTCCTTGTCGGAGTGGGCGCCCGCCGCGAAGGCAGCGCCCCCCATCAGGCACAGGGCCGACACGGACAGCAGACGGATCATTGGGTTTTTCATGGCGAAACTCCTCGGTGGTGGATCAGGAACGTGAATGCAGCAAAGTCGTGACGTCGAGGCGATAAGCGCCCAGTGCCGGCAGCAGGGCGGCCAGCAGGGCCACCGCCAGCCCGAGGGCGACCACCCACCACTCGGCGGCGAGCCAGGTCCAGCCGGTCAGGGCCAGCGAACGTTCGGACTGCAGCCAGGCACCGGCCAGCTGGGCCAACCCGTGTCCGACCACGAGCCCGAGCACGATGGCCAGGCCAGCCAGAAGCAGCGCCTCGCACAGCACCAGCCCGGCCACGCGGGCCGGTGGCGCGCCCAGCATGCGCAACATGGCCAGGTCGGCGCGCCGCTCGCGCACCGCATTCCACAAGGCGATGAAGACACTCAGGCCGGCAGTAAGCAGCAGCACGGCGCCAAAACCGCGCAGCACGTCGGTGCCGACGCCCACCATGCGCAACAGGCGCGTCACCTCCACCGCCGGCGCTGCCGCCTGCATCTCGGTCGTGGTGTTCACGAAACGCGGAAAGGTGACCGCAGCCAACGGGCTCTTGTAGGTGATCAGGGCCAGTGTGATCTCGCGGTCTGCCTCCATGAGCTTTTGGTCCTCGTCATCCAGGGCCGTGGCTTTTTCGTGCACTTGCCAGACCGACTCGGTGGCCGTCAGCACCAGCCGGTCGAGCACACATCCGCACGGAGCAAGAACGCCAGTCACCTGGTAGGGGTTGTCGCCGTGCTCGTGACCGCCCGCGCCGAGCCCATGGGAGCCGATGAAACTGTTGCCGACAGCCAGACCGGTACTGGTGGCAACCTCGCTGCCGACCACCGCCTGCATCGCAGCGCTCCAGAGCGTGCCCTGCGCCAATTTCGCACCGTAATGTTCTGCATAGGCCGGCGTCGTGCCAACGATGCGAAAGCCGCGAAAGGTGTCGCCCAGGCTGATCGGAATCAGCCGCGCCACCCGGTCATCCTTTTGCAGTTCTTGCACGGCCGCCAGCGCAATGTTGCCCGCCGGCACATCGATGTGGAACACGCCGGCGAGGATCAGCTGCATCGGGCTGCCCTTGGCGCCCACCACCACATCGATGCCGACCAGGTCGCGCTCAAAGGCCTGGTCGAGCTGGGTGCTGACCAGCAGCAGGAAGGTGATCGAACCCAGGCCCAGTGTCAGCAGCAGCAGGTTCAGCCCGGCCGCCAGCGGGCGCGCCAGCAGGTAACGCCAAGCGATGGCCACCATCTTCATAAGCCGCTCCCCTGCGCTTGCGGCAGAGCCGTCAGGCGGCAGACCTGTGCACCGGGCAGCGCTACCGCCACCCGGGCATCATGCGTGGCAATCACCAGGCTGGCCTGCAGCCGGGCCGCAGTGCCGGCCAGCAATTGCAATGCCGCCTGGGCAGTGGCATCGTCCAGGCTGGCGGTGGGCTCGTCGGCCAGGATCACGCGCGGCTGCAGCAGCACCGCACGCGCCAGCGCCACCCGTTGCGCCTGGCCGCCCGAGAGCTGGGTCGGCCGACGGGATGCCAGTGCCGTCAGGCTCAGCGCTTCCAGCACCTGCGCGACCAGCGCGGGATCATCGGGCACACCGGCCGCCCACTGCGCCAGGGCCAGATTGCCAGCCACCGTCAGCGCCTCGCTGAGGTGCAGCCGCTGCGGAAGAAACCCGATGGCCCGGGCGCGCCACGCATCGGTGGCCACTTTGCCGAGCGCAGACAGGTCCTGCCCGGCGACGACGATCTGCCCGCTGCTGGCGCGCAGCAGGCCCGCAGCCAACGCCAGCCAGGTCGACTTGCCCGACCCCGACGGCCCCTGCAATAACAGCACGCCGCCCTGGGGCAGGTCCAGATCCGGAAACCGCAGCGCCGGGCCGGATGCGTAGTCGTAGGCGAGTTGGCGGCTGTGGATCACTGCGCCGCCCCCGAGGTGCCAGTGGCGCAGTCGAGGCACACGCCGCGCACAGCCACGTCCATGCTCAGACCCTTGTAACCAAGCGCCTTCAGCGCTTCGATGGCCGTCTGGGCCGCCCGTTCAAGGTCGCGCGAACTGGCCTGCAATGCGCCCGCCAACGGACTGTCGCGGTGGCAGCTCTGGCATTCGAAATGGGGGGTGGCATGCACACTGGCCGGCATGGCCTGGTAGCGCCGCACGCGCTTGGCATCCACCCGGCA
>JAYVRP010000901.1:0-3753 GCA_043776215.1 Rhodoferax sp.
TTCATCAGCCGGGTGATGATCCTGTGCAGCAGCGCCTGCAAGTCCTCGTGGGTGGGGGAATCGGCCTGGACGAACACCGGCTCGCCGTCCGTGCGCCGGTAACCTCACCTCCGGGGAATAGGATTTTTAAAACGCCATAGGGCGCCCCAAGAATGGGGCTGAAAAGGCTCCCGGCCGGGCCCGCAGAGGGTCAAAGTACGCAAGTCTGGGCGGCTTCAGCGCGCAGTCTGGGCGTCTGCAGGCTCGGGGCTGGCGAGTTGGCAGGTCTTTGAACGTTCACGGCTCGCAGGACTGGCCTGGTCTCAGGGTTGACCCTGATGTTGGCCATGGCTTGCCGACACAGCGCGCAGCGCCACCCCGGCTGCAGGGTAGCCGCCACGCATCGGAGATGGCGGAAGTGGCCTAACGGCGCCCACCGACGACCAAGTAGTAGGTTTGGCGCAATTCTGGCTCGACCAGCCTGGACGGTGAAAGCTCACCGCGCAGCACCTCGACCGAGACAGCGGGCCAGGCGGCCACCATGCACAGCCCGCTGCTGGCCACCACGCGCTTGTTGAGGAACAGGGAGTCGACCTCGAACGCGACGCGCAACTGCATGCCGCGCCGGCGGGCCTCCTCTTCGACCCTGACTCTGCCGCCGTTGTGCGCCGTCGCTATGACCAGATCAATGCTTGCCAGTGCGTCGAATGCCACCGTGGGCGATTGCGTGTGGCGCGAGCCCGGGGCAGCGACCAGCAACAGCGGGGTGGAAAACAGCGGCCAGCTTTCGGTCACGGCCGCGGACGGTTCGCGGGACAGGACGCCTACGTCGCACCGGCCATCAGCCAGCCACTGTTCGATCTGGTGGGTCGTGCCCTCTGCAATCTGCAATCTGCAATGCAATGCCGGGATAGTCGCGGCGCTGCTTCGTCCACACCGCGTCGAGCAACGGCCAGCTGACACCTGGTTGGAGGGCCAGCCTGACCGGGCCGCTGACCATATCGCGGCGCCCTGCCGTCCAGCAGTGCAGGGCCTGTGCCTCGGCCACCAGGGACTCGCCGCGTGGCAGCAGTTCCCGCCCGGACTCGGTCAACGTTGCGCCGCGCCCCGTGCGATCAAACAGACGACTGCCCAGAACGGCTTCGGGTTGCGTGATGGGCCTGATTATCGACAGTGGCGATGGTGTGCTGGCCGAGGAGTATCGGATGCACTGGTTCGCGGGCGATGACCTGCTTGCCGCGTGCCGGCCGCGCGGGCTGCCGATCGGCAGTCTCACCTCGCAGTTCTGGTCGAACTGTTACCTTCATCCCTTCGATGAGTTCGTCGGGCGCGAGCTTGGGTGCAAGGCCTTTGTGCGCTACGTTGACGACTTCGCGCTGTTCGCCGATTCGAAAGAAATCCTGTGGGACTGGAAGCGCCGCATGATCGAGCGGCTGGCGCGGTTGCGCCTGCATTTTCACGCCGGGGCTGCGCAGGTGTCGCCCAGCGTCGCCGGCACGCCGTGGCTGGGGTTCGTGGTGTACCCCGACTATCGACTGATGAAGGCGCGCAAGGTGGTGGCCGCCACCCGCCGCCTGCGCGCAAGGCACAAAGCGTATCGAGCCGGGCGCATTGATCGCGAGGCGGTGCTTTCAAGCGTGCGCGGCTGGGTGGCGCATGTGCGCCACGGCGGAACCTGGGGGCTGCGGCGCCATGTTCTTTCGCGACGCGTGGCGTGACGCTTCAGGGAAAGTCAGAGCGCCACACGTGCGCCGCACGATGCGCCATGTGCGTCTGGCGCGCATCCAGGTGCGCCGATGTCCATTCCTCGGGGGCCTGTTCGACGAGTTCGCGCGGCAGCGTGTAGCTGCTTTGCGCGTAGACTGCGGCCTTTTGCGGGTAGTCGGCATTGCCGATTTGCCGGTTGGCCGCACCTTCGAGCAGCAGCAGATTGCCAAGCCTGAATATTGCTTCCTCCCACTTGTCGGGCGGGATCGAAGTTTCCCAGGTGGCCGACGGGTTCTCGGGCAAGACATGCTCAACTGTGGCGGGGTTGGTTTCAGGGTCGCAGGCCAGGCCGGAGGCATCGCTTTCCAGGCGCGCGAGGATGTAGCGCGTGAGCTTGCGGCCCTGGCCGCGTGAATTGACGGCGAAGCGAGCGAAGTCTTGCGTAAAGCGTTCGTCGTCGACGTAGATCGATTTCAGAAGGCCGAACACGCCCGCCGGGCTGTTGACAGCACCATCCAGAAGCGCCTTGGCGCTTGTGTGAAAAACGGGCTCCAGGGCATTGGTGTTTCGGCCGCTGATGACGCCATAGCGAAACAGGACGACGGCGACGAGTTTGAGCAGGCGCGCGAAGTCGTTTCGCTCCAGTCTTTCCCAGGCGGCGAACAGCAAGGGTGTCATCTGACGCACGCGAAAGACGTTCAATTCGCGGATGTGCTCCCTGCATTCGGGCCGCTCGATCCAGTAGGCATGGGCGGGATCGGACAAAGCAGCGAAAAGCTCCGCGCGGGCCTCCAATGCGTTCATGAGTGTGAACACGCCGGGGCCGTCGCGCACTCGGTCGCGCACCAGTTGAAACAGCCGCTGGCTGCGCACTCGCGGTATTTCGCATTGCAGGTGATAGCGCAAAAAATCCGGAAAACGTTCTTGCTGGACAGTCGCGATCAGGGAAAGCCAGCGTCGCTGCAGCGCTTGGAGATCCGCTGTCGTACGCAAGCGGGAGAACAGGTAATTCTTGAGCAGATCGGTGGCGGATAGTTCGAGGCCGCGTGCGTTCAAGGTCTCGAACACCGTGTAGGCATTGAGTTCGTCATCCACTGCGATGCGGATGAACATCAGCTGGCGACCGACAGTCTCGGAAACCAGTGAGGCCAGTGCCAGTCCGTCGCTCGCCAGCCCAGGATCGGCTTTAACCACGCCTTCGAAGTAACGAAAGCACTCCCACAACAAGCGGTTCGATTTGGGCAGGCCGCGCGGATTGAGCGGTGCGCGCAATTGCACGAGGTAGTCCTGATAGAACCCGCCGTCGGTGCTGTTCAAGGCGAGTTTGCTGGATTCAACCAGCGAGGCAGGATCCTTTTCGCCGATATAGCGGGCACGCAAAGCCGCCGCGCGCTCCAGATTGGCAGCGGCGTCGACACCCGTGTCGGCAAGAGTGCGGAGCCTGGCGATCACAGCAAGCACAAGGAGGCTAAGCGTGGCGAAGCGCTGCTGGCCATCGATGATGGCGAAATCCCGATCGGATTTTCCTTCGACCACCAGGGCGCCCATGTAGTGGGTGGCGTCCTGCCGTTCCCGTAGTTCGGAGAGGTCGTTCCAAAGGTCTTCCCACTGCTCTTCGCCCCAGGAGTAGTCCCTCTGGTATGGCGGCACGCGATAGGTGCGGCCGTTACCGATCAACTCGAGAAAGTTCGTGGCACTGGTGTTGAGCAAGTTTGCCTTGGCCATGTTCGAGCCCCAAAAACGCCGCAGTGCGGACAAGAGTGCCAAAGGCACACATGTACCGGCCACCGAGGAGATTGCCGTGGCCCACTGGATTCGCAGGGCCAACCGACAGCAGTTTAACCTCGGCCAGGCGCATGGATATGGAACGTCTGATGAGTCGTTTCCAACGAGGCAAGAGCCTGGGGCCTGAGCTGAATCGGACCACGGCCATGCAGTACGTTTTTCGAAGACAAGATCAATTTGTGCTCAGTGACGACGAACTGCACGCGCTGCTGCACACGGTCATCGCCCGGCTGATGAAGATGCTCACGCGCCGGGGCGGGCTGATCGAGGAGATGGGGCAGA
>JAYVRP010000902.1:0-3726 GCA_043776215.1 Rhodoferax sp.
TCGTTACGCGAACAGCCTGACGAATCGCCAGGCGCAGTCGCTGGGAGACCTGATGGAGTTGGGTGACAATGATTTGTTGGACCTGCACCTGGGCAGGAAGTCGCTGGGGCAAGTCGATGCCGGGCTGGAACGCGACGATGTGATCGAGGTATTGGGTATGTTGAGAGAACAACGCTGAAAGGGCGAATATGAAACTAGCTGACAACAAGGCCACGCTGTCATTCAGCAATGGCACGCCGAACATTGAACTGCCCGTCTACAGTGGCAGCGTCGGCCCGGATGTCATAGACATTCGCAAACTGTACGCCCAGACAGGGATGTTCACCTACGATCCAGGTTTTTTGTCGACGGCCTCTTGCCAATCGACGATTACCTACATTGACGGCGACAAGGGTGAGTTGCTTTACCGCGGCTATCCGATCGAGCAACTGGCCACGAACTGCGATTTCCTGGAAACTTGCCACCTGCTGCTGTACGGCAATCTTCCGGATGTCGCTGCCAGGGCCAGCTTTACCAAGCGTGTCACCAATCACACGATGGTCAATGAGCAAATGCAATTCTTCCTGCGCGGATTCAGGCGCGACGCGCATCCCATGGCCATCATGACCGGCCTGGTGGGTGCCTTGTCAGCGTTCTACCATGACAGCACCGACATCAACAATCCGGAACATCGTGAAATCTCGGCGATTCGCCTGATTGCCAAGATGCCGACCCTGGTGGCCATGGCTTACAAATACAGCGCTGGTCAGCCCTACATGTATCCGCGCAACAACTTGAGTTACGCCGGCAACTTCCTGCACATGATGTTCGCAACACCTTGCGAACCCTACGATGTGAACCCGGTGATAGAACGCGCCTTGGATCGTATCTTCATCCTGCATGCAGACCATGAGCAAAATGCTTCCACGTCGACAGTTCGTCTTTGCGGCAGTTCGGGCACCAATCCATTCGCCGCGATCGCCGCGGGTGTCGCCTGTCTCTGGGGACCTGCCCATGGCGGGGCCAACGAAGCATGTCTCAACATGCTCGAAGATATCCAGAACATGGGGGGGGTCGGCAAGGTTGGAGAGTTCATCAACCAGGTCAAAGACAAGACCTCCGGCATCAAGCTGATGGGTTTCGGCCACAGGGTTTACAAGAACTATGACCCACGTGCCAAGTTGATGCAGGAAACCTGTCGCGAAGTGTTGACAGCGCTCGGCCTGGAAAACGACCCGCTGTTCAAGCTCGCCATGGCGCTGGAGAAAATCGCACTGGAAGATGATTACTTCGTCCAGCGCAAGCTCTATCCCAACGTCGATTTTTACTCGGGCATCGTGCAACGCGCCATCGGCATCCCGACCTCGTTGTTCACCGCTATTTTTGCACTCGCCCGGACCGTCGGTTGGATTGCGCAGTTGAATGAGATGATTGGTGACCCCGAATACAAGATCGGAAGGCCCCGCCAGTTGTTCACCGGATCGGTTCAACGCCAGGTGCTCCCTATCGGGCAACGCTGAGCGCCGTCACAACCTGTATCTTTCCACGCCAGGTTGGCCACCCGGGGTGTGCCGGAGTGGTGTCCGGCATAAAATCGTGCCCTGCAAGGAACCTACACCATGAGCCGCACGCTGTACGACAAAATCTGGGACGAACATGTCGTCCACACGGAAGAAGACGGCACCTCGGTGCTCTACATTGACCGGCATCTGGTTCATGAGGTAACCAGCCCCCAGGCTTTCGAGGGACTGCGTCAGGCCGGCCGCAAGGTGTGGCGCATCAGTTCCATTGTGGCAACCGCTGATCACAATACACCGACCACGGGCTGGGAGCTCGGTTATGACGGCATCACCGATCCGGTGAGCCGCGAACAAATTGTCACCCTGGACACCAACATCAGCCAGTACGGCGCAGCCGCATATTTCCCCTTTCTTTCGAAGCGCCAGGGTATCGTGCATGTCATCGGCCCGGAAAACGGCGCAACCCTGCCCGGCATGACCGTGGTTTGTGGCGACTCGCACACATCCACCCACGGCGCCTTCGGGGCACTCGCACATGGCATCGGCACAAGTGAGGTCGAGCACGTCATGGCCACCCAGACGCTGCTCGCCAAGAAGGCGAAGAACATGCTGGTCCGGGTCGATGGCGTGTTGCCACGTGGCTGCGTCGCCAAGGACATCGTGCTGGCAGTGATCGGCAAGATTGGGACGGCCGGGGGCACCGGCTTTACGATCGAGTTTGCAGGGTCCGCTATCCGCGCGTTGAGCATGGAAGGGCGCATGACGGTCTGCAACATGGCTATCGAAGCCGGTGCGCGGGCGGGACTCGTGGCCGTCGACCAGAAGACCATTGACTATGTCAAAGGCCGCCCGCTGTCCCCATCGGGCTTGGAATGGGATCACGCCGTTGCGTACTGGCGAACCCTGCAGTCCGACCCCGGTGCGCATTTCGATGCCACGGTCGAGTTGGACGCGTCTGCTATCCTGCCTCAAATCACCTGGGGCACTTCGCCCGAAATGGTTCTAGGCGTCGATGGTCAGGTTCCTGATCCCGACAAGGAAAAGGATCCCAACAAGCGCGGAGCCATTGAAAGAGCATTGGCCTACATGGGATTGGAGCCTGGAAAGGCGCTTGACGACATCTACGTTGACAAGGTCTTTATCGGATCCTGCACCAACAGCCGAATTGAAGACATGCGCGAAGCGGCGACCCTGGTCAAGAAATTGGGGCGCCCGGTTGCCAGCAACATCAAATTGGCCATCGTGGTGCCCGGCTCTGGTCTGGTCAAACAACAGGCCGAGCGTGAGGGGCTGCATGACATATTCAAGAGCGCGGGTTTCGAGTGGCGCGAGCCGGGATGCTCGATGTGCCTCGCAATGAACGCTGATCGCCTGGAGCCCGGCGAGCGCTGCGCTTCGACCAGCAACCGCAATTTCGAGGGGCGCCAAGGCGCCGGTGGCCGAACCCATCTGGTGAGTCCGGCCATGGCTGCGGCTGCCGCTATCCATGGCCATTTTGTTGATGTCCGCCGATTTGTCTGACCAGTGCTGACAGGACGTAAAGATGCAGAAATTTTCAGTGCACAAAGGTCTGGTCGCACCGATGGATCGCGAAAACGTCGATACCGACGCGATTATTCCCAAACAATTCCTGAAATCGATCCGCAAGACCGGTTTTGGACAAAACCTGTTCGACGCATGGCGCTACCTGGATCCCGGCTATCCAGGCCAGGACCAGGACAGCCGCCAGCCGGACCCGGATTTCGTCTTGAACCAGTCCCGTTATGCCGGGGCATCGATCTTGATTGCACGCAAGAATTTCGGCTGTGGGTCGTCCCGTGAACATGCCCCCTGGGCACTCGACCAATATGGGTTCCGCGCCATCATCGCGCCAAGTTATGCGGACATTTTCTTTAACAATAGTTTCAAGAACGGACTCTTGCCCATCGCATTGACGGAAGCCCATGTCGGCAAGCTGTTCGACGAGGTCCTCGCGTTTCCGGGTTATTCACTCACCATTGACCTGGAGCGCCAGGTGATCGTCAAGCCGCAAGGTGAAGAACTGGCCTTTGAGGTGCAGGCATTCCGCAAGTACTGCCTCCTGAATGGCTTTGACGACATTGGCCTGACCTTGCGCCAGTCGGACAAGATCAGGGCGTTCGAAGCACAAAGACTGGCGAGAATGCCATGGCTCTCCAATACCATGCACAGCAAGGAACCTTCATGACTTTTCAGCCCAGGAATTTCG
>JAYVRP010000903.1:0-3725 GCA_043776215.1 Rhodoferax sp.
CGGAAAGGTCAATAGTCGGTGGCCGCGCGCCGCCAGCAATTTCAAGGTCTGCATCTTGGTGCTCGGCGCCCGGAGACAGGCCCTTCTTGACCACAACCAGGTATAAAAATGGCAACGATTTTTGAAAGTGTGGCGCCAGTGCGGTTTGAAGGCCCCGAGGCCACCAGCACCATCGCCTTTCGCCACTACGACCGTGACCGCATGGTGCTGGGAAAACGCATGGAAGACCAGTTGCGTTTCGCGGTGTGTTACTGGCACAGTTTTGCCTGGAACGGGTTTGACGTTTTTGGTTACGACGGCACGTTCCAGCGCCCCTGGCACCAGCAGGCCGACCCGTGGCAGGCGGCACTGGACAAGGCCGACGCCGCGTTTGATTTCTTCGGCAAACTCGGCGCCCCCTATTACTGTTTCCACGACCGTGACGTCGCTCCCGAAGGCAGCACCCCGAGGGAATCGGTGGAGATTTTCAAGCGGATGGTCGACGTGCTCGCGCTCAAGCAGCAGAGCAGCGGCATCAAGCTGTTGTGGGGCACCGCGAACCTGTTCAGCCACCGGCGTTTCATGTGTGGCGCTGCGACCAATCCGAACCCCGAGGTGTTTGCGCTGGCCGCGCTGCAGGTCAAGGAGGCGATGGAGGCGACTCTGAAGCTCGGTGGCGAGAATTATGTGTTGTGGGGTGGCCGGGAAGGTTACGAGACGCTGCTCAATACCGACATGCGGCAGGAACTGGCACAGCTAGGGCGTTTCATGCAGATGGTGGTCGAGCATAAACACAAGATCGGCTTCAAGGGCGCGATTCTGATCGAGCCCAAGCCACGCGAACCGACCAAACACCAGTATGACTTTGACGTGGCCACGGTGTTTGGTTTTCTGCAGAAAAATGGACTGGAGACCGAGGTCAGGGTCAACATCGAGGCCAACCATGCCACGCTGGCCGGGCATAGTTTCGAGCACGAGATCGCGACGGCACAGGCGCTGGGCATCTTTGGCTCGATCGACATGAACCGTGGCGACATGCAGTGCGGCTGGGACACTGACCAGTTCCCCAACAACCTGGGCGAGATGGCGCTGGCGCTGTATACCATCCTGCAAGGTGGCGGCTTCACCAGCGGCGGGCTGAACTTCGACGCGAAGGTGCGGCGGCCGTCCATTGACGCGCAAGACATGTTTCACGGCCATGTGGGCGCGATGGACCTGTGCGCGCGTGCGCTGCTGGCTGCCGAGCAGATGATCCTGGACGGTGGCCACGCACGTTTCATCCAGCAGCGGTATGGGCAATGGCAGGGAGACACTGGCCGGCACTTGCTGGCCGGCGATCTGGCGGCGGCGGCGGCACATGCGCTGCAGCGCAATCTGGACGAGCCGCCGGTCTCGGGACGCCAGGAATGGCTGGAGAACTGGTTCAACCGCTTCAGCGCCTGAAGCCTGCATCAGCCAATCCAATCCCGCCAGGAAATCACAATGCCACGTTTTGAGCGCCAGCTACTGATGCAGAAATTCAACGCGATGGTCGCCAACCGCGAGCCCATCATCGGTGGCGGCGCCGGTACCGGCATCTCCGCCAAGTGCGAAGAGGCTGCCGGCATTGATCTGATCGTGATTTACAACTCGGGGCGTTACCGCATGGCCGGGCGAGCCTCTTCGGCCGGATTGCTGGCCTATGGCAACGCCAACGACATCGTGGTTGAAATGGCGGGTGAGGTGTTGCCCATCGTGAAGAAAACGCCAGTGATCGCCGGTGTCAACGGCACCGACCCGTTCGTGATCATGCCGGTGTTCCTGAAAAAATTGAAGGAGCTGGGTTTCTCGGGGGTACAGAACTTTCCCACCGTGGGCATCATCGACGGTACGTTTCGCCAGAGCCTGGAAGAAACCGGCATCAACTTCTCGACCGAAGTGGACATGATCGGCCAGGCGCACGCGCTCGATTTGTTGACCACGCCGTATGTGTTCAGCGCCGACGAGGCGGTGGCGATGACCGAGGCCGGTGCTGATTTCATCGTGCCGCACATGGGCGTCACGACCGGCGGCACGATAGGCGCCACGTCCGCCAAGACTCTGGCGCAGTCGGTGCAGCTTATCGACGAATGGGCCGAGGCCGCGCGCAGGGTGCGCAAGGACGTGATCGTCATCGCCCACGGTGGCCCGATCTCCATGCCCGACGACGTGGCCTATGTCCTCAGGAACAGCCGACACTGCAACGGCTTCTACGGCGCCAGCAGCATGGAGCGACTGCCCACCGAGGTCGCCATCCAGGCGCATGTGGCGTTGTACAAACGGGTGCGCTTTTGAGCCAGCGGCGTTGCCTCGTGTCTGCGGATCGAGCATGACTGCCCCGGTTTCTTCCCGCGCGGCTTTTGTCATCGGAACTTTCGACACCAAGGCCCTGGAGCTGTTGTTTCTCTGCGCACACATCCGGGCGCTGGGTGTTGCTGTGGTCGCTGTCGATGTGTCTACGACGCAGCATGTAATGGTCGGCGCCGACATCAGCGCGACGCAGGTCGCAAGCCACCACCCGCGCGGCAGCGCCGCGGTTTTCACGGGCGAACGTGCCACGTCGGTGGCGGCCATGGCCGAGGCGCTGACAACCTTTGTGCGTCAGCGCAGCGACCTGGCCGGCGTGATCGGCGCCGGCGGCTCCGGGGCGGCGGCGCTGTTGAGCCCGGCGCTGCGCGCCTTGCCGGTTGGCTTGCCAAAGCTGCTGGTGTGCACGCTGGCGTCGGGCGATGTGCGGCCCTATGTGGGCAGCTCGGATATTGCCATGTTGTATCCGGTGGTCGACGTGTCGGGCCTGAACCGCATCTCGCGCCAGGTGCTGGCCAATGCGGCGCACGCCATGGCCGGCATGGTGCAGGCCTGGCAGCCCGCGCCAGCCGATGCACTGCCGGCGCTGGGCCTGTCGATGTTCGGCGTCACGACGGCCTGTGTGCAAGGCGTCACCCAGGCCCTGCAAGCCGAGTTCGAATGCCTGGTGTTCCACGCCACCGGCGCCGGCGGCCTGAGTCTGGAAAAGCTCGCCGACGACGGCCATTTGGCGGCGCTGGTGGACCTCACCACCACCGAGATCGCCGACCATCTGTGTGGGGGTGTGCTGAGCGCTGGAGATGATCGGCTCGGGTCCGCCATCCGACGCAAACTCCCCTACATCGGTTCGTGCGGCGCGCTCGACATGGTGAACTTCTGGGCGCGCGCAAGTGTGCCCAGAGAGTTCGACCAGCGCTTGTTCCACATGCATAACGCCAACGTGACATTGATGCGCACCACGCCCGACGAAAACAGCCGTATCGGCGAATGGATTGCAGGGCGACTGAATCACATGCAGGGGCCGGTACGCTTTCTGATTCCCGAAGGCGGAGTCTCGGCGCTCGACGCACCAGGTCAGCCGTTCTGCTGGCCCGAAGCCGATGCCGCCTTGTTCGACGCCCTCACCCGACACACCCGCCAGACTGACACCCGGCGCCTTGTGCGCGTGGCGGCCCACATCAACGACGCAACCTTCATCGCCGCGGTCGTCGCCGCCGTGCGCGATGTCTGCTGAGGTCCTCCACTCCCCTTGCGCGCATGCTCGCGCAGCGCCTGGTCAGGCTCCGAACTGCGCCCTGCGCTGCACAGGCCTTCAGACAGACAGAACGTAATCAGGAGTGGCGGCCCAGCAAGTCCGCCGCGCAGGCGATGTGCCACTGACCGGTGGTCGTGGCGGGAGCCCGGAGGACCGCGCGGAGAAC
>JAYVRP010000904.1:0-3717 GCA_043776215.1 Rhodoferax sp.
CGGGCGGCACCGGCTCGACGCGTTCACGCACGCGCGGCTGTGGCGCAACCCCTGCGGTTTCGCGGCGCGGTTCAACTACCTCGGCCTGCGTTACAACACGCCGCTGTATGGGTGGGTCGAAGAGCGCTTTGGCCTGTCGCGCGCCGAGTTCGTCATCCTCTACAGCCTGGGGCTGATGGACGGCGTGACAGCCAGCGAAATTGCTGCCTCCACCGCATTCCCCAAAAACACCCTGAGCCGCGCCGTCAACCGCATCGCCCGGCTCGGGTTGATCCAACGCAGCGAAGGCGCCACCGATCGCCGCCAGCAAAACCTGGCCCTCGCCCAGGCAGGGCGCGCCATCCTGGACGAAGCGATGCCGCATTTTGTCGCGTTGGAGGCCGAAATGCTCGCCCCCCTGAGCCTGGTGGAGCAGGAAACCCTGTCCGCCTTGATGGCCAAGGTGGTGCTGGCGATGTTTGACAGCGCCAGCGACAGGCAGGCCGAAAAACCTCCGGCGACGGAACCCTGAAGGAGCCAACACCATGCGTATTGCCGACATGAACTGGATGCAGGTGGAACAACACGTCCAGCGCGACCAGCGCGCGGTGCTTCCCATCGGCTCGGTTGAACAACATGGCCTGCTGAGCCTGTGTGTGGACGTGATCCTGTCCGAGCGGGTCTCGGTGGAGGCCGCGCAGCCCCTGGGTGTGCCGGTATTTCCGGTCATCAACTACGGCTTCACCCCCAGCTTCGTGGACTACCCCGGCACCGTGACGCTGCGCCTGTCCACCCTGTGCGCCCTGATGTGTGACGTGCTCGACAGCATGGTGCGCAGCGGCTTTCGGCAAATCCTCATCGTCAACGGGCACGGCGGCAACTCCCCCGCCCATGGCGCCATCCTGGAGTGGCTCGACCGGAACCGGGGGGTACAGGTGAAGTGGCACAACTGGTGGAATGCGCCCAGAACCATGGCCTGCGTCAACGCCATCGACCCGGTGGCCTCGCATGCCTCCTGGATGGAGAATTTCCCCTGGACGCGCCTGCCCGGCGTCGAGATGCCCCGGGAGGCCAAGCCGATGATCGACCTGGCGCGTTATCAGCGCATCGACCCCGGCGCCAAGAAGGCCTTGATCGGCGACGGCAACTTCGGTGGCCACTACCAGCGACCCGACACCGAACTGATGGCCGTCTGGGAGGTCGCGGTGGCAGAGACCCGCAGCCTGCTCACCTCCCACTGGGACTAGGACCCGTTACGTGCTTGCGTTTGTCATCCAGCGCCTGTTGCAAGCCGCGGTCGTGATGCTGGTCATCTCGGCCATGGTGTTCGTGGGGGTGTATGCCGTGGGCAACCCGATCGACGTGATGATCGGGCCAGACGTGACGCAGGAGATCCGCCAGGCGACGATCCGTGCCTATGGTTTTGACCAGCCGCTCTGGAAGCAATACGGCATCTTCCTCGAACGCCTGGCCAGCGGCGACTTCGGCCGTTCTTTTGTCTACAACATGCCGGTGCTTGGCCTCATCCTCTCGCGTCTGCCCGCCACGCTGGAAATCACGCTGGCCGCCGTGATGGGCGCCACCTTGCTGGGGGTGCCGCTGGGCATGTATGCCGGTTACGCCCCCGAGAGCCGGGTCTCCAAAACCATCATGGCAATATCGGTGCTCGGTTTTTCTGTGCCGACGTTCTGGATCGGCCTGTTGCTGATCTTCACCTTCGCTGTCAGCTTCGGGATCCTGCCTGCGGGCGGGCGCGGCGATGCCGTCACGGTGATGGGGGTGGAGTGGAGCTTCCTCACGACCAATGGCCTCAAGCACATGTTGCTGCCGTCGGTCAACCTGGCCCTGTTCAAGATGGCCCTGATGATCCGGCTCTCACGCGCCGGCACGCGCGAGGTGATGCTGACCGACATGGTGCGCTTCGCGCGGGCCGCAGGCGAGAGTGAGTGGACCATCCTGTGCCGGCATGTGTTGCGCCTGATCGCCATCCCGCTGGTCACCGTGTTCGGCCTGGAGTTCGGCTCCACGCTGGCCTTTGCAGTGGTGACCGAGACCATCTTTTCCTGGCCGGGCGTTGGCAAGCTGATCATCGATTCGATCTCCTCGCTCGACCGCCCGGTGATGGTGGCCTACCTGATGCTGGTCTCGCTGTTGTTCATCACCATCAACCTGAGCGTGGACATCGCCTACGTCGCCCTCGACCCGCGCCTGCGCGCGCGCAAGACCACATGACGCCACTGAACGCGGCCAACCCGGCGCTGGCCAGCCCCTGGCGCGTGTTTCTGGGCGAGTTCATGGAGAGCCGCATCTCGGTGGTCGCGGTGACCGTGCTGGGCATCATCATTGTGCTGGCGCTCGCGGCGCCCCTCATCACGCCGCAAAATCCCTATGACCTTGCCACCCTGGTACTCACCGATGCGCGACGCCCGCCGGGTTTCGTGGGCAGCCGGGGCTTCACCCACTGGCTGGGCACCGATGCGCAAGGCCGCGACCTGTATTCCGCGATCATCTACGGGCTGCGCATCTCGCTGCAGGTCGGCCTGATGGCCGGCGCCATTGCGTTCTCGCTGGGCGCCTCGCTGGGCACCCTGGCGGGGTTTGTCGGCGGGCGTATTGAAGCCCTGATCATGCGCATCATCGACCTGCAACTGGCGTTCCCCGCCATTTTGCTGGCGTTGGTGCTGGCCGCCTTGCTGGGACAGGGCAAGTGGCAACTGATCGCCGCACTGGTCACGGCGCAATACGCCTATTTCGCGCGTACGGCCCACGGTGCGGCCACGGCAGAACGCTCCAAGGATTATGTGGAGGCCGCGTTGTCGACACCCCTCAGTGCGGCCCGCGTGGCCTTCCGGCATGTCCTGCCCAATTGTCTGCCGCCCTTGATCGTGGTGGCCACGGTACAGATTGCCAACTCGATCGCGCTGGAAGCAACCTTGTCCTTTCTCGGCCTCGGCCTGCCAGTGTCGGAGCCGTCGCTGGGCATGTTGATCGCCAATGGTTTCCAGTACATGTTGTCGGGGCGTTACTGGATTTCGATCTATCCCGGCCTGGCGCTGATCGTGCTGATCGTGGCGATCAACCTGGTGGGTGACCAGATCCGCGACCAGCTCAACCCGAGGCTCAAGCGATGAGCCGGCAAACACTGCTCCAGGTGCGCGATCTCGGCACCGAATTTGCCACGCGCGCCGGCACGGCCCGCGCCGTGGACGGTGTGTCGTTCGATGTGCATGCGGGTGAGATCGTCGGGTTGGTTGGCGAGTCCGGGTCGGGCAAGAGCGTCACTGGTTACTCCATCCTGGGCCTGATCGACCCCCCCGGCCGCGTGACTGGCGGCTCGGTCCGGCTGGACGGGCAGGAGCTGATCGGTATGCCGCGCTCGAAATTGCGGGCCTTGCGCGGGCGGCGCATCGCCATGGTGTTCCAGGACCCGATGAGCACGCTTAACCCGGTGCTGACGGTGGCGGCGCAGATGCGATTGGCGATGCAGGCGCATGGCCAGTCAGACCAGGCACACATGCGGCAACGCTCCCTTGCCGCCTTGGCCAAAGTCGGCATCCCGGACCCGGAGCGCCGCCTCGATGCGTATCCGCACGAGTTGTCCGGCGGCATGCGCCAGCGTGTGGCGATCGCGATCGCCTTTCTCAACAACCCGGCGCTGGTGATATGTGATGAACCCACCACCGCGCTCGACGTGTCGATCCAGGCGCAGATCCTGGTGGAGATGAAAACGCTGGTGCG
>JAYVRP010000905.1:0-3709 GCA_043776215.1 Rhodoferax sp.
GCATAACCCAGCAGGTACATGGCCGGCACCATGATGAAGATCGACAGGTAGGGGTCGATGCCGAGCTTGGTAAGAAGGTAATACACGCCGAACATGGCCAGCATCAGCATCGCGCCATGCGCGAAGTTGATGATGTGCAGCACCCCATAAATCAGGGTCAGGCCGCAGGCCACGAGGGTGTACATGCCGCCGAGCAGAACGCCATTGATGGTGGCGGCGGCGAGGATGGTCGGATCCAAGAGCTTCTCCCGGGAAGGGCAGGGTCAGGCGCCGCGGCACTTGACCCTGCCGTGCTGAAAAACAGGTCAGGTCAGCCGAATTTCGGACGCGGAAACACCGGCTTGGCACCCGCAAACTCGTTCGGCCACACCACATCGATGTCGGTCTTGGAGGCTTGCAGCAATGCGGCGCGGCCGCCTTGGTTCTGTCCGTTGACAAACTTGGTGGGACCATAGGGCATGAAGTGGTCGGACCAGGTGCTGACTTCGAGTGCGGCGATCACGGCTGCCTTGTCGGCAGACTTGGCGGTTTCGAGCGCGCTGGCGTAGAGCTTGACCGAGTTGTAAGTGCAATACACCTCAAAAGTGAACAGGCCGCCCTTGGCCTCGACCGCCTTGCGCATTTCCTGGGCTTTGGCATTGCGCGGGTTGTACCAGTGGTTGAAGTCCATCATGTACTGCGCCACGTCGGGCTGCTCTTTGACCAGCTTGTAGTTGAAGCCGCCGCCCAGCACGCTGAACATGCCCACCAGATCGACCTTCTGCTGAAAGATGGTGCGCGCGATCAGCACGTATTCATTCTGGTAGTTGCTCATGATCACGATATCGGGCTTGATCGACTTGATACGTAGCACCAGGTTGGTGAAGTCGCGCGTGGGCGTGGCGTGCGGCAGGGTCTCCTTGACCTCCAGGCCGATGCTCGCCAGCTTGGCGTTGAGCAGCTTCGCGGTGCTGGTGCCGAACTCGGAGTCTTCGTGCACGAGCACGGCCGTCTTGGCCGGGCTGCCGGCGGCCTTGTTGACATCGGCCAGGCCGGCAAAGGCGTCGTCCACGCACTTGCCGTTGCCCGGTGCCAGACGGAACACATTTTTGAGGCCGCGGCTCACGATGGCATCGGACACGCCGACGTCGATCAGGAAGGGCGTGTTGTACTTGGCTGCGGCCTGTGTGGCGGGCAGGGCGATACCACTGGCGAAACAACCCACATAGGCCGCCACGCCTTCCTGCTGCAT
Source organism: Rhodoferax sp. (assembly GCA_043776215.1). Classification (GTDB taxonomy): domain Bacteria; phylum Pseudomonadota; class Gammaproteobacteria; order Burkholderiales; family Burkholderiaceae_C; genus CAISIP01. Next base: position 1,232 of record JAYVRP010000905.1, read on the forward strand.
ACGCTCTACCTCACCGACACCCACCTCGGGGCGCGACTGCGAATCGCCCAGCAGGGCTTCGAGCTTGGCGCCGCCCATGCTCTTGATGCCGCCGGCGGCATTGATCTCGTCGATGGCCAACTGGCCCCCCAGGCGTGACTGCCCGCCGCTGTAGGCGAGTGCACCGCTGACCGGATGCAGCAAGCCGACCTTGATGGGTTTGGGTTGTGCCAGCAAGAGGCCGGGCGCACCCAGCAGACCGGTGGCCGCACCGGCCTGGAGAATCAATCGACGCGACAGGGAGGCGGAGGTGTTCATGAGGGTCCTCGTGGTGATGAAATCAATATTGTTCCACAAATAGAACAATTGGATTAGACTGTGCATGGTTCGTGCCTGCAAGTCAACTGCTGCAAACCCTGACCGGCCCTGCCGGGGAACCACGCACTATGGACCATACGCTGTATGCCTATTCGGCGCTGCCCCGGCGCGAGCCCCAAGCCTGCGCCGCCGGGCCCGGCCTGGTGGCGCACGTAGTGCTGTTTCTGGAGCACTGGGAGCTGATACCTCCCGAGGGCGCGCTGCGCGACCCGCGCCTGGTGGGCGAGTTCGGCAGCTTCACACCCGACTTCCGCAGCTGGACGCAACGCGAATACGGCCTGCGCGTCGGCATCTTCCGGGTCATCGACGCATTGCGCGACGCTGGTGTGCGCCCCGTCATTGCGGCCAATGCGATGGCCGTGCAGCGGCTCCCGCGATTGGTGCAGTTGTTCACCGAATGGGGGTGTGATTGGCTCGGGCATGGCCTGGCAGCCACCCGGATGGTGCATGCGCGCATGCCACTGGACGAACAGCGCGCGGTGATCGCGCAATCCCTGGCGGCTATCACGCGGGCCACCGGGTCCCGGCCTCTGGGCTGGGTCAGCCAGGACTGGGGCACCACACCCGATACCGCGCGCCTGCTCGCCGAGGCTGGCGTGCGCTATACCCTGGACTGGTGCAACGACGACCAGCCGTATTGGATGCACACTGCGCCGCCGCTGCTCGCGGTGCCTCTGTCGGCCGAGTGGGACGATGTGCAGTGCCAATGGCTGCGCCACGTCGAGCCTCGAGCCCATGCCGAACTGGCCGCCGCCGCCTTCGAACACCTGCAGGCCGAATGCCTGCGGCACCAGCGCAATGCCGTGTTCGGCCTGGCGCTGCACCCCTGGGTGTGTGGCATGCCCAGCCGCATCGCGGCCCTGCGTGCCTTGCTGCTGCGCCTGCGCGCGCAAACTGGCGTCCATTGGAAGACGCCAGAGCAGGTTCTCTTTCACCTCACCCGAGACGTGCCCTGTGAACTACCTTGACACTTTCAGTGCGTTTGCGGCAGACCTCAGCTTTGGCACGCTGCCGCAGGATGTGCGCGAGCAGACCGGCTGGATCCTGGCCGACACCCTGGCGGCCATCGTCGGCGGCTCGGCCGAGCCGGAGCTGCGCGCACTCGCCGCGAAGCAGGATGCCGGTGGCCGGGCCACCCTGGTTGGATTGGGCCGGTCTGCCGGCGCGGATGCTGCGGCGCTGGTCAACGGCACCGCAGGCACGTTTCTGGAAATGGACGAGGGCAATCGTTTTTCGCGCGGGCACCCGGCCGTGCATGTGATTCCAGCCGCGCTGGCCTTGTGTGAGGAGCGTGGCGCGAGCGCTGATGCCTTCCTGTCGGCGCTGGTCAGGGGTTACGAGGTGGGGTCGCGCCTGGGTGCGGCATCGCGGCTGCGTGCGTCCATGCATCCGCACGGCACCTGGGGCACCATCGGGGCGGCAGCGGCATGTGCGCGCGTGGCCAGCGTGCCCGGTGCCACCATGCGTGAGGTCATCAACATCAGTGCCTCCATGACCACGGCAACCTCCAAGCAGACCATGCTTGATGGCGGCCTGGTACGCAATGTCTACGCGGGCCTGAGCAACCGCAACGGGCTGCTTGCGCTGCAGCTCGCAGAATGCGGCTACTCGGGGGAACGTGATGGCCTGGCCTCGTTGTTCGGCAAGATCGTCTCCGAGCATTTCGACACCGCAGAACTGCTGCGCGGGCTGGGCAGCGAATGGCACGTGCTGCAGAACTACTTCAAGCTGCACTCCTGCTGCCGCTACAACCACGGCACGCTGGATGCGCTGGACCAGATCGCCGCGTCCCGCGCGTTGCCGCTTGCGTCGGAGATCCGCGAGATCCAGGTCAGCAGCTACAACCTTGCCGCAGAGCTCGACGGCCAGGCACCACACAACACGCTGGCGGCGAAATTCTCGGTGCCCTTTGCGGTGGCCACACGTATCGTGCACGGCAGCAGCGCCCTGGACAGCTTCAGCTGGGACGCGGTGCGCAACCCGCAGGTGCAGGCGCTGGCGCAGAAGGTCGAGGTGCGCGAAGACCCGGCCATGACCCGCCGCCTGCCCCGGGAGCGCCCGGCTCGGGTCGAAATCCACCTGCTCAACGGCAGCACACTGGTGGGCGAGGCGGGCGTGAAC
>JAYVRP010000906.1:0-3706 GCA_043776215.1 Rhodoferax sp.
GAGAGGGCTGGATTCGAACCAGCGTACTCGTAAGAGGGCAGATTTACAGTCTGCTGCCATTAACCACTCGGCCACCTCTCCAGCGAACCTCGGAATATAGCACGGTTCCCGAAATTTGCTGATGTCCAAATGTCAATTGTTTTCGATGGCAGCAAACCTGCCAACGGGGTCATGGAAGCACAAATGGCAATTCGATCGTGGCCCCCACGGCGCAACAGCGCCGATTCAATAGACGCGTGACTCGCGCCACGCGCGGGCTTCGCTGAAATGTCCACAACCGATGAACGGCGCCGGCGGGCGCGTCGCCGACAGGGGTGAGGGGTGATTGGCGACCAAAACTTTGTGCACACTGGCATCTATAAGCGTGCGCTTACTTTGAGCATGTGCGCCCCACAACATGAACACCACCGGCCGCGCTGCATGGGCAACATGACGAATCACGTCATCGGTCAGCACCTCCCAGCCTTTCCCGGAATGGCTCGCTGCCTGTCCCTCTTCAACCGTCAGGCAGGTGTTGAGCAGCAGCACACCATGTCTGGCCCACTTTGCCAAACTACCGCCAGGCGCCGGAAAATCGGGCAACGGTGTCCCGAGGTCCCGTTTCAGCTCCTTGAAGATATTGCGCAGCGACGGCGGCAATGCGACACCTGGCGGCACGGAAAATGCCAATCCCTCTGCCTGACCTCTTCCGTGGTACGGGTCCTGACCCAGAATGACGACGCGGACCTCATCCGGCGGCGTCAACTCAAGCGCCCGCAGCGGGCTGGGCGGGAAGATCACGGCCCCTTCGTCCAGTCGCCGTCTCAAGAAAGCAAGCAGGCGCTGCCCCACCGGCCCATCAAAAAAACCCTCCACCAGCTCGTTCCAGCCGGCCGCCACCGGCCATTCGCGTGGATCGCAAGACGTCAACTGGTCTGCAAAATTGCGGGAACCTGCAGGTCTGCCCCGATTCATCGAAAAAACAGGGCCGCAAGTGCCTCTCCCGGGTCCGGCGCCCGCATGAATGCCTCTCCCACCAGAAATGCATGTACACCTGCCGCCGTCATGCGCTGCACATCCTCCGGCTTGGAGATGCCGCTTTCCGTGACCAACAGCCGGTCTTGCGGAAGCAGCCGCATCAAGTTCAGTGTCGTATCGAGTGTGACCTCGAAGGTTCGCAGGTTGCGGTTGTTGATGCCAATCAGTGTCGTCTTGAGTTTCAACGCACGCTCGAGTTCGGCAGCGTCGTGCACCTCCACCAGAACCGACATATACAGGCTGTGCGCAATGGCCTCCATCTCACGCATCTGGGTGTCATCCAGGCAAGCGGCGATCAGCAGCACGGCGTCGGCCCCCATCGCGCGCGACTCGTACACCTGGTAGGGGTCCACCAGAAAATCCTTGCGCAGAACCGGCAACTGACAGGACGCACGCGCCTGCTTGAGGTAGTCCACGCTGCCCTGGAAGAATTGCTGGTCGGTCAGCACCGACAGGCAGCTTGCGCCGTGTTCCGCATAACTTTGCGCGATATCAGCCGGCTCGAAGTCCGCTCGCAAAACCCCTTTGGACGGGCTGGCCTTCTTGATCTCGGCAATCACGGCACTGCGCCCGCCAGACACGGCCAACCGCAGCGCGGCCTCAAAGTCGCGGGTCAGCACCCGCGACTCGGCATCGGCGCGTATGACTGTCAGCGGCTTGCGCTCAAGTGCACGGGTCAACTCCTCGCGTTTGACGGCCACGATCTGGTTCAGGATATCGGACATGGTTGTGACAGGACCCAAAACCCTGATCGTATCCGGATGCGTCGCGCCTCTCAAAGCTTCATCGGTTGGCCGCTCTGGCAACTCTGGGTGGCTGCATCGGCCAGTTCCTGGGCCGCCACTCCATCGGCGACGGTGGTCCGGAACGGCGCACCACTTTGCAAGCACTCAAAGAAGTGGGTGATTTCCAGGCGGTAGGCGGCACTGTAGCGTTGCAGGAAGAAGTTTTCCGGCTTGTCGCCGCGCACCCCCGTGGCGTCCCACTGCATGACCTGGCTGGGTGTCACGTTGCCGCATTGCAGCATGCCAGCCGACCCCAGCACCTCGAAGCGCTGGTCGTAGCCGTAAGCAGCACGACGAGAGGTATTGATCTGGCACAAACGACCCTTGCGGGTTCGGATCGTGACTGCCGTGCTGTCCATGTCACCCAGCGCCTCGATGGCGGGGTCGGTCAGCACCGACCCGGTGGCACTGAGCCATGTGGCCTCGTCCCCATCGGCGCACAGAATCCAGCGGAACACGTCGAAATCATGGATCAGCATGTCGCGGAAGATGCCGCCGGACGCCTTGATGTACTCCGCCGGCGGGGCGCCCGGGTCGCGGCTGGTGATGACCAGCATTTCCGGATTGCCAATCTCACCACGGTCCATGCGGGTACGCGCCTCATTGAAAGTCGGGTCGAAGCGCCGCTGGAACCCGATCATGCAAGCCACGCCGGCCGCCTTCACGGCAGCGGCACAGGCACGCGCCCGGGGCACGGACATGTCCACCGGTTTTTCGCAAAAAATATGCTTTCCGGCAGCGGCCGCGCGGCTGATCAGGTCACTGTGGGTGTCGGTAGATGAGGCGATCGCCACCACCTTGATCGACGGATCGGAAAAAGCTGTGTCGGTATCCACCACCATCGCCCCATGTCTTTGCGCCAGGTCGGCTGCGGCGCCTGCGGCCGGATCGCACACGTATTTGAGCTGGACGCCTGGCAATGCGGCCAGGTTGGATGCGTGGATGCGGCCGATCCGGCCGGCACCAAAAAGTGCGACGTTTTTCATGGTTTCTCCTGTGCAGCGGTGCTACGGCGAGGCGGTCAGGCCGGGGACGAACAGGCGGCCGGGGCGACCGAAACGTGGCTGGCCCGGAACCCCTGAACTATACTGAAACGGCCCCATTCTGAAAAGCAAATTCCACCGTTGTCCGTGTTGGAAGTTTTTTTCGAAGATGTACCTTCCCGGGACCTGCCGGAGCCACCATGACCACTCCTCTTACGTTCTGCATCAACCGCATCAGCGCTTCGACACTGCCATTCGAAGCGTTTGCCGCCATGGCGCAACGCCTCGGAGCAGGTGCCATCGAGATCCGCAACGACCTGGCGGGCGTCGAACTGGCCGATGGGCGGGCAGCTGGCGAACTGGCGGCCGTAACGGCAGCCCACGGCCTGGTGATGAGGTCGATCAACGCCCTGCAACGCTTCGAACAATACGATGCCGAACGGGACTCCGAGGCCCGTGCGCTGGTCCGTTATGCCGTCGCATGCGGCGCGCAGGCTCTCGTGTTGTGCCCGACCAACAGCCGCCAGGACACCCGCAGCCCCGAGGTGCGGCATGCCGACCTCGTGGCTGCCCTGCGCAAACTGCAACCCTTGCTGGCCGACCACGGTCTCACCGGCCTGGTGGAGCCATTGGGGTTCGCGGAGTGCGCGGTGCGGCGCAAATCCCAGGCGGCACGTGCCATCGCCGAAGTCGGCGGTGCCCCCACTTTTGCGCTGGTGCACGACACCTTCCACCATCATCTCGCGGGAGAAGGGCTTTTCTTCGCGGAATTGACCGGGTTGGTTCATATCTCAGGGGTCGAGGAAACCGCGCTGGAAACGTCGCGCATGCGCGATGCCCACCGCGTGCTCGTGGGGCCGGCCGATCGCCTTGGCAACCTGGCGCAGTTGCGCACCTTGCTGGACGCCGGTTACCAGGGTT
>JAYVRP010000907.1:0-3706 GCA_043776215.1 Rhodoferax sp.
CGCTCCGCAGGCAGGCGGGTTCCCGGGGCGAACTCTCCCCTGCCGATCAGCTGGCGCAATTGCTCGGCGATCTGGCGGTACAGGCGTTGTGGTTCGACGGTTTGCAGGGGCATGGCGCGCAAGGATGCCGGAATTGAGGGTTAACCAGAATTGGACAAGTGGTAAGGCCAATTTATGATCGCAGGGATCGGTTGTCCTGCCATCCGGTGAAACCCTGCCATGCCAACGCCCCTGACCATCGAATCCGTGCGGCTGCGCCAGGTCAATCTGCCGCCGAAAGTGGTTCGCACCGACGCCATCCAGTCCTTCGTCACGCAGGAGACAGTATTGCTCACGCTGCGCTGCAGCGACGGCGTCGAGGCCACCGGTTATGCCTACACCATCGGTACCGGTGGCTCGTCGATCATGGCGCTGCTGCACGACCATCTCGCACCCCGGCTGCTGGGGCGCAACCCCTTGCACATCGAGGCGATCTGGAAGGACCTGTTCTTTCACACCCACGCCACGGCCGTGGGCGCCATCACCAGCCTGGCTTTGGCCTGCGTGGATACCGCCCTGTGGGACTGGCGCGCGCGCAGCCAGCAGTTGCCGCTGTGGCAGTTGCTGGGTGGAGCGCAGCCACGCGTGCCGGTCTACACCACGGAGGGCGGCTGGTTGCACCTGGGCGCATCCGAACTGGTCGAGCAGACACTGGCGGCGCAGTCGCAGGGCTTCAAAGGCGCCAAGATCAAGATCGGCCGGCCGCATGTAAGCGAAGATGTCGCCCGCCTCGGTGCGGTGCGCGCGGCGGTGGGTGCCGGTTTCGACATCATGACCGACGCCAACCAGGGGTTCAACCGGCCCGAGGCAGTGCGCCGCGCGGCGGCTTTCGCACCCTTCGACCTGGCCTGGCTGGAGGAGCCACTGCCCGCGGAAGATATTGCAGGTCACCGCCAGCTGCGCGCGCACACGGCCATCCCGGTGGCGGTGGGTGAGTCGATGTACCACCTGAGCCAGTTCCGCGAATACCTTGAGCAGGGCGCCTGCAGCATCGTGCAGCCTGACGTGGCGCGTATCGGCGGCATCACGCCGTGGGTCAAGGTGGCACACCTGGCGGAAGGCTTCGACGTTCCGGTGTGCCCGCATTTCCTGATGGAGTTGCACGTGAGCCTGTGTGCCGGTGTGCCGAATGCGGCCTGGGTGGAATACATTCCCCAACTCGACGACATCACCACCAGCCGTATCCGTGTGGAAGGCGGTTACGCCTATCCGCCCGACACGCCGGGCCTGGGTATCGAATGGGACTGGCAGGTCATCGACCGCCGGAAGTTGGCAGACATGACACTTGGAAAGGACAAACCATGAGACTACAGGGCAAGACGGCGCTGGTGACAGCGGCAGGTCAGGGGATCGGACGGGCCAGCGTGCTGGCCATGGCCGCGCAGGGTGCGCAGGTGCTGGCCACCGACGTCAACCCGGCACTGCTGGAGGCCTATACCGGCGTTGCCAATGTCCGCACAGCGGTGCTCGACGTGCTCGACAAGGCGGCCATCCGCGCATTGGTGGGCACCTTGGCGCGTATCGACGTGTTGTTCAATTGCGCCGGTTATGTGCACAACGGCAGCATTTTGCAGGCCACCGATGACGACTGGGAGTTTGCCTTCAACCTCAACGTGCGTTCGCAGTTCTGGATGATTCAGGCTGTGGTGCCTGGAATGCTGGAGCACGGTGGCGGCAGCATCATCAACATGGCGAGCGTCTGCGGTAGCGTCAAGGGTCTGCCCAACCGCTTCATCTATGGCGCGAGCAAGGCCGCCGTGGTGGGTTTGACCAAGTCGGTCGCGGCCGATTTCGTTGGCAAGGGCATCCGCTGCAATGCCATCGCGCCCGGCACCGTGGATACCCCGTCGCTGGCGGACCGCATCAACAGTTATGCCGACCCGGTGCAGGCGCGCAAGGATTTCATTGCCCGCCAACCCATGGGCCGCCTGGCGCAAGCCGAGGAGATCGCGCCGATCATCATCTATCTGGCCAGCGATGAATCGATCTTTGCCAGTGGCCAGATTTTTGCAGTGGATGGAGGAATGACGATATGAACCAACTTGACATGGCAGGCCGCCACGCGGTCATCACCGGTGGCGCCACGGGGCTGGGTTTTGCCATCGCGCAGCGTATGCTGACCTCGGGCGCCCAGGTGACCTTGTGGGACCTGGACGGAGCAGCGGCGGCCCGGGCCTGTGCCGATCTCGGGCCGGGCGCACGGTCGGTAGCGGTCGATGTGGCGAACCATGCGGCCGTGGTGGAGGCGGTGCGCCAGACCGTCGCGCAGACGCCGGTGATCGATGTATTGGTCAATTCCGCGGGCATCACCGGGCCCAATACCAAGGTGTGGGAGTATCCGGTGGACGACTGGGCCAAAGTCATGCAGGTCAACCTGAACGGCCTTTTTTACTGCTGCCGCGAGGTCGTGCCACACATGCGGGAGCGCAACTACGGGCGCATCGTCAATATTGCGTCGGTGGCCGGCAAGGATGGCAACCCGAACGCCAGTGCCTACAGCGCCAGCAAGGCGGCCGTGATGGCGCTGACCAAGTCGCTCGGCAAGGAGCTTGCCGACACAGGGGTGCGTGTCAACTGCGTCACCCCGGCCGCCGTGAAGACGGCCATCTTCGACCAGATGAAACCCGAGCATATCGCCTTCATGCTGTCCAAGATTCCCATGGGGCGCTTCGGCACGCCCGAGGAAGTAGCATCCATGGTCACCTGGCTGTGCACGGAAGACTGTTCCTTCTCCACCGGCGCGGTGTTCGACCTGTCCGGTGGACGTTCCACTTACTGACAACATGACAACAACCCTTGAAAGGCTAGAACAATGAAACTCGTCCGATATGGCAATCCCGGCAAGGAAAAGCCCGGCCTGATCGATACCGATGGCAAACTGCGCGACCTCAGCGCTGTGGTCAAGGACATCGGCCCCGAGCAGCTGTCCGACGCAGCGTTGGCCAAGTTGCGCAAGCTCCAGGCCGACAAGCTGCCACTGGTCAAGGGCTCGCCACGCATGGGTTGCCCGGTCGCCGGTGTTGGCAAGTTCGTGGCCATCGGCCTGAATTACTCCGACCATGCGGCGGAGACCGGTGCGGCCATCCCCAAGGAACCGATCGTTTTCATGAAGGCCACCACCTGCATCCAGGGCCCGAACGATGCGGTGATGCTGCCCAGGGGATCGGTCAAGTCCGACTGGGAGGTGGAGCTCGGCGTCGTCATCGGCACGCGCGCACGGTATGTGTCACAGAAGGCCGCGCTGGAGCACGTGGCCGGTTATTGCACGATCAACGATGTGAGCGAGCGCGAGTTCCAGACCGAGCGCGGCCCGCAGTGGGACAAGGGCAAGGGGTGCGACACCTTCGGCCCGATCGGCCCCTGGCTGGTCACGCGCGACGAGATCGCCAACGTGCAGAAGCTCGCCATGTGGCTCGACCTGAACGGCCAGCGCAAGCAGACCGGCAGCACCAAAACCATGATCTTCGGCGTCGCCAAGATCGTCAGTTACGTCAGCCAGTTCATGACGCTCATGCCGGGCGACGTGATCACCACCGGAACCCCCCCCGGTGTGGGCATGGGTCACAAACCGCCGCTGTACCTGAAAAAGGGCGACGTGATGACCCTGGGCATCGAAGGCCTGGGCGAACAGCGCCAGCTCGTGGTGCCATTCAAGCTCTGAGCTTGT
>JAYVRP010000908.1:0-3705 GCA_043776215.1 Rhodoferax sp.
CGGCCAATTCGCTCTTTCTTGCCGCGGATCGGGTTGTAGACGCTGTCGCCCTTTTGCAATACGCCGGAGTAAACCCGCACAAAGGTTAGTTGCCCCACAAACGGGTCTGTCATCAGCTTGAACGCCAGCGCAGAGAATTTTTCGCCATCGTCGGCGCGCCGCGTGACTGGTGCTTCGTCTTCATCCATACCCTTGACCGGGGGAATATCGATCGGCGACGGCATGAATTCGATCACCGCGTCGAGCATCCGCTGCACGCCTTTGTTCTTGAAGGCCGATCCACACAGCATCGGTTGAATTTCACTGGCGATCGTACGGGTACGGATACCCTGTTTGATTTCTTCCTCCGTCAAGTCCCCCTCTTCAAGATACTTGTTCATCAGTTCTTCGGAGCTTTCGGCGGCTGCCTCGACCATCTTCTCGCGCCACTCCTTGGCCAATGCAACCAACTCCTCCGGAATTTCCCGGTACTCGAACTTCATACCCTGAGTCGCTTCATCCCAGATGATCGCCTTCATCTTGATCAGGTCGACCACCCCAGTGAAATGTTCTTCCGCACCAATCGGAATCACGATCGGCACCGGATTGGCCTTCAGGCGAAGTTTCATCTGGTCGTAGACCTTGAAGAAATTGGCACCCGTCCGATCCATCTTGTTGACAAATGCCAGTCGTGGCACTTTGTATTTATTTGCCTGGCGCCAAACTGTTTCTGACTGAGGCTGGACCCCGCCGACCGCACAATAAACCATGCACGCCCCGTCAAGCACGCGCATGGAACGCTCCACTTCGATCGTGAAGTCAACGTGGCCGGGGGTGTCAATGATGTTGATTCGGTGCTCCAGCAGAGATGTGTCCATCCCCTTCCAGAAGCAGGTCGTGGCCGCTGACGTGATCGTGATGCCACGCTCCTGCTCTTGCTCCATCCAATCCATGGTGGCAGCGCCATCATGGACCTCACCAATCTTGTGATTGACACCCGTATAAAAAAGAATGCGCTCGGTTGTCGTGGTCTTGCCAGCGTCAATGTGCGCCGAAATGCCGATATTGCGATAACGTTCAATGGGGGTAGCGCGAGCCATGATCAATCCTTAGTTGCTCGAAAATTCAAACTGCCGCTGCGTCATGCCGCTTCATCGGCAACGAGGTCGGCGGCACGACCAGCGGAACGCGACAGTTGCAGTCAAAATGCAATGGCGGCTCCGGGATCAGCTTCCGGCAGTCGACGAACCCGAACAACGGGCCCGGCAACCACCTCAAACCGGGCGCAAGGGCCGGGTTTCAGAAGCGGAAATGCGAAAATGCCTTATTGGCCTCGGCCATGCGGTGCACTTCATCGCGCTTTTTCATTGCCCCGCCGCGACCCTCTGTCGCCTCCATCAACTCGTTTGCGAGCCGCATGGCCATGGATTTTTCTCCGCGCTTGCGGGCCGCCTCCTTGATCCAGCGCATGGAGAGCGCAAGGCGACGCACAGGACGCACCTCGACTGGCACCTGGTAGTTGGCCCCACCGACGCGACGCGACTTCACTTCGACCATCGGCTTTACGTTGTTGATAGCCATGGTGAACGCCTCAACCGGGTCTTTCCCAGGGTTCTTCTTCTCGATTTGCTCCAACGCACCATAAATGATGCGCTCAGCGACGGCTTTTTTCCCGCCCTCCATGATCACATTCATGAATTTGGACAACTCAACATTGCCGAATTTTGGATCCGGAAGGATCTCCCGCTTGGGGACTTCACGACGACGTGGCATTTTTCACCTCATTGGCTTCAGTTGGCACCACCGTCTAGACGGGGACACCTCAAGGGTCAGAGCAACCCCCACTTACTTGACCCACCCGGACGATTCCGGGCTTCGGGCCCACTCACCCCACCGGCCAGCACTGGCACTCGCGGGATTCAAATTAAAATCGAGCGCTTTACCAGACACTGTCTGGCGTCACAAATCTATCAGGCCTTCTTGGGCCGCTTGGCTCCGTATTTGGACCGGGATTGTTTACGATCCTTGACGCCCTGCAAGTCAAGCGAACCACGGACGATGTGATAACGCACACCCGGCAAATCTTTGACGCGGCCGCCACGGACCAACACCACCGAGTGCTCCTGCAGGTTGTGGCCCTCCCCACCAATGTAGGAAATCACCTCGAACCCGTTTGTCAATCTCACTTTGGCAACCTTGCGCAACGCGGAATTTGGCTTTTTTGGAGTCGTCGTGTAAACACGTGTGCACACCCCCCGCCGCTGGGGAGAATTCTGCATCGCCGGGCTCTTCGACTTGATCGTTTCTACTTCGCGCCCTTGACGCACTAGCTGGTTAATGGTTGGCACTGAAGCCTCCTAAAGGCCAAACGCCGACGGCGTTTGAATTTAACGTCCCCATACTTTGGTATGCGTTGGTGGGACAAACAAGAATACCTGACCCTTTCGGAACTTCCGAAAAGCCTTCGAGTATATCAGCGGAGATTTTGGATCGCAAGCATTGTTAGGCAATGGTAACGGCAGAGGCAGGCACAGAGTCTTGCAACCGCCGGGCCGAGACAGACTGCATTCGGCTGGCTGTGACGGGCGGACAGTCGCGGCGTCCGTCCAGATCATTTGATCCAGAGCCGCACTGCATCCCAAGCTCGCCCGAATATGCCGGCCTGCTCGACGCCATCCAAAGCGACCAGTGGAAATTCATTGAGGGGCTGGTCCCCGACCGATACTTTCAATGTCGCGACTGCTTGGCCTTTCGCAAACGGCGCCACGAGTGGATCCGGCCGCATGATCGCGGTTCGAATCTTGGATGTTGTGCCAACAGGAACCGACACAACCACTGCCTGTGCGCGGCCCAACCTGATAGAGGCCTCCTTGCCCTTCCAGACCGCCGGAGTGGCCACAGGCTGGTTCGCGTCAAAGAGCTTGACTGCCTCGAAGGCTGTGTAACCCCAGTTGAGGAGCTTTTGAGACTCGTTGGCGCGCGCGTTTTCGCTTGCCGTCCCCAGAACGATCGACAACAAACGCCGCCCGCCAGTGGCCTCGGATGTGCCGGCCGCAGCACCCGGCAGTATCAAGTTGGGAAAGTCACGTCGCGCGGTCGCGACCATGCAATAACCAGCGGCATCGGTGAAGCCAGTCTTGAGTCCATCGACAGATGGGTCGCGAAAAAGAAGCAGGTTGCGGTTGCTGTCATTGGTGGCCGGAGTCCCTTCATAACGGTACTTCTTGATCGCGTAGTACCCCACATACTCCGGAAAATCGCGCATCAGTCGCGTGGCCAGAATGCTCAGATCCCGCGCTGTGGTGCTGTGCCCGGACTGAGTCAACCCTTCCGGGTTCTTGTAAGTGGTGGCCTTCATGCCCAACACCTTGGTCTGGTCATTCATCAACTGCACGAACCGCTCGACAGAACCACCGATGCCCTCGGCCAGTGCCACGGTCGCGTCGTTTCCCGACTGCACGATCATGCCTTTGATCAAGTCCTCAACGGGCACCTTCATCTTGGGGTCGACGAACATCCGCGAACCGCCCATCTTCCAGGCCCGCTCACTCACCGGCAAGGTTTGCTTGAGCTCGACTTTCTTACTGCGCAGAGCATCAAACACCAGATAGGCGGTCATCAATTTGGTCAAAGACGCGGGCTCCACGGCGTTGTCAATGTCCTTCTCGGCGAGCATCTGATTCGCGGTCACATCGAGCAAAAGGAAGGATCGTGCAGCGATCTCGG
>JAYVRP010000909.1:0-3704 GCA_043776215.1 Rhodoferax sp.
CGGCGCACGCCCAGAGTCGATGCCGATCTGGAGTTGGCCCACCTGCACCGCGCCACCGCCGCCCGCAAGTGCTGGGGTGAACTCCATGTGCTGGCGTTCGACCACCGCAGCCAGTTCTTCGACCTGGCGCGCCAGGCCGGCGCGTCTGACGGCCGCGTCACAGGGCTCAAGAATTTGCTGCTGCGTGCGGCCGAACAGGTCGCACTCGATCCGACTCTGAAGGGCCGGGTCGGCGTCCTCATCGACGGCGGCGCCTATGGATCGGACGCCCTGGCCGCGGCCACCGGCCGTGGCTGGTGGGTGGGCCGGCCGGTGGAATTACCCGGCTCGCGTCCGCTGCGTTTCGACGGCACACTGTCGATCGGCAGCAGCCTCGTGACGTGGCCGGCCGAGCAGGTCGTGAAATGCCTGGTGCATTACCACCCGGACGACCCGGTCGATCTGCGGCTGGAGCAGGAGCAGAAACTCCTTGAGCTCTGGCAGGCAACCCGCGCCAGCGGCCATGAACTCCTGCTGGAAATCATCTGCCCGCAGTCGGTGGCGCCGGATGTCGCCGCCGACGACGCGGTGTTGCGTTCCGTGCAACGGCTGTACAACCTGGGCCTGCGCCCTGAATGGTGGAAACTCGCCCCAATGCAGGCATCGGGCTGGGCTGCGCTGGAGGTGCTGGTGCGCGAACGCGACCCACTGTGCCGCGGTGTCGTGATCCTGGGCTTGAACCAGCCACTGGCCGAACTGGCCCATAGCTTCTCACAGGCCCGCAGCCCGATCGTCAAGGGCTTCATGGTGGGGCGCAGTCTGTGGGCCGACGCATCATTGCAGTGGCTGCGCGGGGCCATCGACGACGCACAATTGGTGGATGCGGTGGCGCGCAACTTCGCGCAACTGGTTGACGCCTGGCGCTCCCGCACGCAATCCGTTGGTCGCACCGGCAGTTGAGCGGGCGTGGCCAACTGCTGACTCGAAGGAATACACCGTGACCACCGAACGACTCACCATGGCGCAGGCGCTGGTCCAGTACCTGGCGGCGCTGCAGATCGAGCACGAAGACGGCCGCCTGCAAGCGTATTGCGCGGGCGTGTTCGCCATCTTCGGACACGGCAACGTGGCCGGCCTGGGCGAGGCCCTGTGGGCGCAACGCGCCACCCTGCCCACCTGGCGCGCGCACAACGAGCAGGCCATGGCCCACGCGGCAATTGCTTTCGCGAAGGCCCGCTTCCGGCAACAGGCGATGGCCGTGACCACCTCGATCGGCCCCGGCGCGACCAACCTGCTGACGGCCGCCGCGCTCGCCCACGTGAACCGCCTGCCGGTGCTGCTGCTGCCCGGCGACGTGTTTGCCTCGCGTGCGCCCGACCCGGTGCTGCAGCAACTGGAGCATTTCTCGCAGGGCGACGTCAGTGTCAACGATGCGTTTCGTCCGCTCACGCGTTACTTTGACCGCATCACGCGGGCTGAACAAATCCTGGATGCGTTGCCACGCGCCATCGCCGTGATGACCGACCCCGCCACCTGCGGGCCGGTGTGCCTGGCGCTGCCGCAGGACGTGCAGACCCATGCCTTCGATTGCCCGACCAGTTTCCTTCATCCAGCGCCGATCCGCGCGCGCCGCCCGCCGCCGGACGCGGGTGAGCTGGCCCGTGCAGCGGCCCTGCTGCGCGGTGCGGCGCGCCCGCTGATCGTGGCCGGAGGGGGCGTCTTGTACAGCCAGGCTTGGCAGCAACTGGCGGAGTTCGCCGAGGCCCATGGCATCCCGGTCGCCGAGACCCAGGCCGGCAAGAGCAGCCTGCGCTGGGACCACCCGCTGAACGCGGGCGCGATCGGTGTCACCGGGTCACCAGCGGCCAATGCGCTGGCGCGCGAGGCCGACCTGGTGCTGGCCATCGGCACCCGCCTGCAGGACTTCACGACCGGTTCGAATACGTTGTTCGCCCATGCACCGGTCCTGGGCTTGAACGTGCAGCCGCTGGATGCCCGCAAGGCAGCCGGGAGCACCCTAGTGGCCGATGCCAGAGTGGGCCTGCTGCAACTGTCCACAGCGCTTGCCGGCTGGAAGGCCGATGCCGCCTGGACCAAGCTGGCGAGCACACGCGCCGCCGACTGGTGCGCGCGGGTCGCTGTCTTGACCACCACCAATGTGGCACCCGGCGGACCTCTTCCCTGCGACGCCGATGTGATCGGAGCCGTGCGCGACTCCGCTGGCGACAGCGACGTCCACGACGTGGTGGTCTGCGCCGCGGGCACCCTGCCGGCGGAGCTGCACAAGCTCTGGCGCGCGGGCGCGCCGGGCAACTACCACATGGAGTACGGCTATTCCTGCATGGGTTACGAAATCTCCGGCGGCCTCGGCGTCAAGATGGCGCGCCCGGACAACGAGGTCATCGTGATGGTGGGCGACGGCTCCTACCTGATGATGAACTCCGAGATCGCCACCTCGGTGATGCTGGGGCGCAAGCTCATCGTCGTGGTGCTGGACAATCGCGGGTTCGGCTGCATCCAGCGCCTGCAGCTCGCCAGCGGTGGCGCGCGCTTCAACAACATGCTGGACGACTGCGTGGCGGGCACCGGGGAATCGGCAGTGATCGATTTCGCGATGCATGCGCGCAGCCTGGGGGCCGATGGTATCCACGTGGCCGATATTGCCGAACTCAAGGTGGCATTACGCGCCGCACGGGCGGCCACACGTACACAGGTGATCGTCATCGACACCACCCACACCCGGACCACCGACGACGGTGGCTGCTGGTGGGAGGTCGCCATTCCGGAAACATCCCGCCGCGCCGAAGTGGCTGCGGCCCACGCATCCTACCTGGCTGCCAAGAAGGACCAACACCCATGACCTGGAACGTACGCATCGGCATCAATCCGATCAGCTGGATGAACGACGACCTGCCATCGCTCGGTGGTGACACGCTGCTCGAAACGGCCCTCGCCGAGGGTCGCGAGATCGGCTACGAGGGCTTCGAGCTGGGCAACAAGTTCCCGAAGGACGCAGCGGCGTTGAAGGCCAAGCTGGCAGAGTTCGGGCTGGCCTGCGTGTCGGGTTGGTATTCGGGCTTCCTTGCCGAAGATTCGCTGGAAGCCGAAATCGCCCGCTGCCAGGACCCCATGCGCAAACTGCAATTCAACGACGCCCGCGTGGTGGTCTACGGCGAATGCGCCGGCACTATCCAGGGGCAGATCGGTACGCCGCTGGCACGCCGGCCGCGATTCACCCAGGCCACACAATGGCAAGCCTACGGCGCGCGGCTGAATGCCTTCGGCGCGCACCTCCAGCAGACCTATGGCATCGTGCTGGCCTACCATCACCACATGGGTGCCTATGTCGAGTCACCCGACGATATCGACCAGCTGATGGCGGCCACCGATCCCGACGCGGTCGGCCTGCTGTTCGACACCGGGCACGCCTGGTATGGCGGCGCCACCGATGTGGTGGCCGTGCTGCGCAGGCACGTGGACCGGGTGGTGCATGTGCACTGCAAGGACGTGCGGCCCCGGGTGATTGCGCAGGCACGCAACGACGGCTGGAGTTTCCTGACCGGTGTGCTCAACGGCACCTTTACCATGCCAGGGGACGGCGTGATCGACTACAACGCCGTGTTGTCCACTTTGCACCATGCCGGCTACGAAGGCTGGCTGGTGGTCGAAGCCGAGCAGGACCCGGCCGTGGCCCCGAGTTACCGCTACGCCAGCATGGGGTACAA
>JAYVRP010000910.1:0-3696 GCA_043776215.1 Rhodoferax sp.
GCGTTTTGGCTCATCATTGCGTCGCTGCCGGTGGTATGGACGGCCATCATCTCGTTTCGCCAGTACCTGGATGCTTTCTCTTCGCCGGTCAAATGGGTGGCACCGTTCACCATGGAGAACTATTCCAGGTTATGGATTGAAAAGGAGTTCTACCGCAACTTTCTGAACACTGCGTTGGTGACGGTGTTCACGGTGACCATTTCGCTCTCAGTGGGTTGCCTGGCCGCATATGCGCTGTCGCGCTATCGCGGGTCGCTGGGCTTCTGGCTTCTGATGGTGGCCTTGATGTTCCGCGCCATTCCGCATTCCAGCCTGTTGCCGTCGTTCTTCACGCTGTTCGACGCGCTGGGAATTCGCAACACCTATTTCACGCTGATCTTTGTGCTGGTGGCCATCAATCAGCCGTTCACAATCTGGATGCTGCGTTCGTTCTTTGTCAACATTCCCAACGAGCTTGATGAAGCCGCTCTGGTCGACGGCTGTACCCGTTTTGAAGCGTTCCGGCGTGTCATTATTCCGGTCATGTGGCCGGGTGTGGTGACCACCGGTTTGTTCAGTTTCCTGCTGGCCTACAACGACTTTTTGCTCAGCTCCGCCCTTACCAGTGGTGACAAGATGACCATGCCGGCGGCAATCGCCAATTCCATCTCGGCGGAGAGCGAGACATTGCTGATGCAGGGCGTGGCCGGTGCCGTCAGCATCACCATTCCGCTGATCATTCTGGTGGTGATTTTCCAGAAGCAAATTGTGGGTGGCCTGACCCAGGGCGCGGTCAAAGGCTGATCGGAGAGGTGCCAAATGACACGCCCACCCGCAACAAGGCGGCCCTGGCGCCGCTGCGCGCAGCCTTGTACGACTACGACCCTGAGCGCGTCCGCGCCGCGCTGAGGGACGTGTTCCGGCCGGACGCGGTGGTGCATCTGGCCACCCCTTTGGAGGACCTGGATGGCCTGCTGGGCTTGTACCGCGACGGCTACGAGCCCCTGTACCGAGCCATCCCCGACCTGGAGCGGCGTGACCTGATCGTGATGGCGGGGCCGACCGGTCAGGGTAGCGACTGGGTTGGTTGCTGCGGCTACTACACCGGCACCTTCGTGCGTCCCTGGTTGGACATCCCACCCACCGGCCACCAGGTGGCCATGCGCTTCCATGAGTTCTACCGTATGGAAGACGGCAAGGTGGTCGAGATGCAAGCCCTGTGGGACATTCCCGAGGTGATGCTGCAGGCACGCGCCTGGCCGATGTCGCCCGCCTTGGGGCGTGAGTGGCAGGTGCCCGGCCCGGCGACGCAGGACGGCTTGTTGAGCGGCCCACGCGACACAGCCCGGTCGTCGGCGAGCCTGACGCTGGTGGCCGACATGTTGGCCGGCCTGGGCAAATTTGCCACGGGGGGCGTCGACGCCATGCATCTGGGCGACTACTGGCACCCGAAATGCAACTGGTACGGGCCCTCGGGCATCGGCACCGGGCGCGGTATCGCGGGTTTTCGCAACTGGCATCAAATTCCTTTCCTCAACGCCATGCCCGACCGGGTCGGGTCCACGGTGGCGGGCAAGGGCAACCTGTTTGCCGATGGCGACTATGTGGGCGTGACGGCCTGGCCCGGCATGCACATGAGCATCACCGGCGACGGCTGGATGGGCATCGCGCCAGCCGGCCAGAAGATCACCATGCGCAGCCTGGATTTCTGGCGCTGCGAGAACGGGCTGATACGCGAGAACTGGGTGCTGGTCGATCTGCTGCATGTGTACAAACAGATTGGCGTGGATGTGCTGGCCCGCATGCGCGAGTTCAACAAGGCGCGCACCCTGACACATTGAGCGACTGATGCCGCGCCGGCTCGATTGCAAGCGCTGCGAACACCTGAAAGGAAGGCCATGAATCAGCATCCGGCGCCAGTCGCCGCGACCCAACACGATGCGGCTATGCGCGGGTTCGACGCCGAGTTCCGCGATCTCGACCACTATGTCCGCGTGATCACCGACCGCATTTGGGCCGAACAGCGTATCGATGACATCCGCCTTTATTACAGCGACCGCTGCGTGGTCGAGACCGGCATGTCGGTCAGCACGGACATCGAAGCGGTGCTTACCGGCACGCGGGCCAACCTCGCCATGTTCCCGGACCGTCGCCCGCTGGCTGAAGACATGATCCAGTCGGGCGATGAGGACGGCGGCTTCTTGAGCTCGCACCGCGCCATCTCTGCCATGACCCATCTGGGCGACGGTATTTTTGGCCCTGCAACCGGCCGCAGGATTCATGTGCACAGCATTGCGGACTGTGTCTGCAAAGACAATCGCATCGTGCATGAATGGCTGGTGCGCGACCAGGCCGCAATTGCGCTGCAAATCGGCAGCACGTCGAAAACGCTGGCGCAACAGTGGTTGAACCAGTGCGGCGGCTGGAACAAGCCGGTGGCTGGTCCGGCCCCGGCGGGTTACGTCTCGCATATGAGCACAGACACGCTGGCCCGGCGATTTGCCCAGGTGCACGAAGGTTTTTCGCGCCTCGAGCTGGCGATCGAATCGCAGTACGACGATGCAGCACAGTTGATCGGTCCGGGTGAGCGCACCTGCTACGGCCACGCCGAGATTGCCGGCTTTTGGCGCGATATGTACGCCTCGCTGCGCGTGACCGGATACACGATCGAGCATCTGGCGTCACAGCGTGACATGCTGCGGAGCGGCCGTCCGGATCGGGTCGCTCTTCGTTTTCGGGCTCAGAGCCTGCACGAACCGCGCAATGCCGTGGGCCATCGTTATGGCATGGGCACCGGGCGGCCGGTGGAGCTTTTGGGTATCGTGCATGCAGAGTTTGTGCGCGGACGTGTCGTCCGCGAATGGTTGTTGCTGGATGAAGTGGCGACATGGATGCAAATATTGACCCCAGGCACGTGAGGCCGGCCCCTCCCCACTTGACCGACTCGGGTCAGCATCAATCCGCGAAAAACAAGCGGTTTGCATTCGAAGTCAAATTGACTATGATCACGGTCTTTCGAACCTGAGCGGAAACTGAGTCGCCGCTCGCCAGCACCCATGATTCAACTCGGCTGTATCGCAGACGATTTCACCGGCGCCACCGACCTGGCCAACAACCTGGTGCGAGCGGGTTTCCGGGTGGTGCAGTGCATCGGCATACCCGATGGGCCACTTGCGGCCGATGCCGATGCGGTTGTCGTGGCGCTCAAGTCACGCACTGTGGCCCCGTCCGAGGCGGTCGCGCAATCCCTCGTCGCGCTGGACTGGCTGCGCAGGCAGGGCGCGCAGCAGATCTACTTCAAGTACTGCTCCACCTTCGACAGCACGCCCAAAGGCAATATCGGCCCGGTCACCGAGGCCTTGATGGACGCGCTGGGCGCAGACTTCAGCATCACCACGCCGGCGTTTCCCGACAACCAGCGCACCGTCTTCAAGGGCCACCTGTTCGTGGGCGATGTGCTGCTCAGCGAGTCGGGCATGCAGAACCATCCGCTCACGCCGATGACCGACGCCAATCTGGTGCGGGTGATGCAGGCGCAGTGCACGAGGAAGGTTGGTCTGTTGCCGCAGGCCGTAGTGGCGCTGGGGGCCGACGCTGTGGGCGCGGAAATTGATCGGCTCAAGCAGCGCGGCATTGGCGTGGCCGTGGTGGACGCGATCAGCAATGCCGACCTGGTGCGCCTGGGCCCCGCGTTGAAAGGCATGCCGCTGCTGGGCG
>JAYVRP010000911.1:0-3695 GCA_043776215.1 Rhodoferax sp.
AACTCGATCGGCGGGTCGAAGATGCCGCGCATCACGCGCGACATGCCCATGGCAATACCCACGGGCACGGCGGTCAAAAAGGCGAGCCAGAACGCCACCGACACCCGCAGCACACTGGCCATGAGGTGTTGCCACAGCGGCTTGTCATTGGCGGTGCCGGTCAGGTATTCAAAGAACTGCTGGAACACTGCCTGCGGGCTGGGCAGGAACAAGGGTTTGATCAGCCCCAGGTTGGTGATGAGGAACCACAACACGAACAGGGTGGCGACGGTGCCGACGCTGATTGCGGCGCTGTTGCCTTCACCCGGCACCTTGAAACGGCTGGTCTTGAGCGCGGCGCTCTTGGGCACTACGCTGGCCGGCACGCTGCTGTCAGACATGGGCGGCCTCCCGGTGATGGATCAGCGCCAGCACTTCCTCGCGCATGCGAATGAACTCAGGCTCGGACTTCACCTTGCGCGCGTCGTGGTGGCTCAGGAACTCACGCGAGAACGGTACCTTGTCGTACACATGCGTGATGCGCCCCGGGCTGGGGCTCATCACGATCAGCCGCGTGGCGAGGAACAGCGCCTCCTCGACTGAGTGCGTGATGAAGAACACCATCTTGTTGGTGCGCGACCAGGCTTCGAGCAAGATTTCCTGCACCTGTTCGCGCGTAAAAGCGTCGAGTGCGCCCATGGGTTCGTCCATCAGCAGCACGGCCGGGTCGTTGGCCAGCGCGCGCGCAATGCCCACGCGCTGCTGCATGCCGCCCGACAACTCGTAGACCGCGCGTTCGGCGTAGTCCTGCAGGCCCACCAGGGCCAGCTTGTCAGCAGCCACCTTGGCGCGGGTGGCGCTGTCCACGCCGCGCAGCCGCAGCCCCAGGGCCACGTTGTCACGCACCGTCAGCCAGGGCATCAGGGCATGTTTCTGGAACACCACGCCTCGGTCGGCGCCGGGGCCGACGACCGGCGCGCCGTCCAGCAGAATCTGACCGGTGGAAGGCGGCAGGAAACCCGCGATGCAGTTCAGCAGCGTGGTCTTTCCGCAGCCCGAGGCCCCCAGCGCCACGACGAAATCGCCGTCGTGCATGGTCAGGTTCACCGGCGCGAGCGCCTGCAGGGTGCCACCCTTGACGGCGTAATTGACCGTGAGGCCGCGGATGTCCAGCGTCGGCATGGCGGGTGCGGCGGGTTTACTTGGCCATCGCCTTCTTGACGTACATGTCGGTCACGAAGTCGCCGTAGTTGGGCTTGACCTCCTGGATGCGGCCCTGCTCCTTCAGGAAGGCGGCCGTGTTGGTCATGGCCTTGGCGGCACCACCACCCAGCCACTTGGCTCCCATCTGCTCCGAAGCGGTCGGGAACTTGTAGAGTTTCATCGCCGGGGCAACGTCCTTGGCATCGGCCTTGGTCATCTTGGCAATGGCTTTCACCTCTGCGGTGTCGGCGTTCCACTTGGCGCCATTCTTGCGGTAATCCTCGTCAGCCTTGTTCAGGGCTTTCACCAGAGCCACCATGAAGGCATCGTGTTCGGTAGCCCACTTCGCGTTGACCACAAATCCGTCGAAGGTCGGGAAGCCCTTGGCGCCGATCGTGCCCGATGTTGCAATGGACTTGCCGTTGCCCTTGATCTTGGACAGCACCGGGTCCCAGATGAAAGTGGCGTCGATGTCGCCGCGCTCCCAGGCCGCAGCGATTTCGGGCGGACGCAGGTTCATCACGTTCACGTCCTTGGCGTCCACGCCTTCGAGCTTCATGATGGCCATCAGCTGGTAGTGCGCGGTGGACACGAAGGGTGTGGCGACCTTCTTGCCCTTGAGGTCCTTCACGCTATTGATCTTGGAGCCGTTGCGGGCGATCAGCGCTTCGGCGTCCGCGATGTCGTCGAGAATCCAGAACAGCTTGATGTCCTGCCCCTGGCTCGCGGCTGCGGTCAGTGGGCTGGAGCCGGCCTGGCCAATCTGCACGTCGCCACTGGCCATGGCCTTGATGACGTCGCCTCCGCCGCCAAACATGCGCCAGCTGATCTTGTAGCCGGTGGCCTTTTCGAGCTCACCGGAATCCATCAGGGCCTGGAACGGCACCAGCATGTCCTGGTGGGCGATGGTCACTTCTTTTTTTGCTTGCGCAAAGGCGCCGCCGCAGACCATCAAGGCTGCAGCTGCCACACATACCAACTGACGTTTGTTCATCTTCATGGGGTTCTCCTGGTGAATGAATCTTGCGATACGAGGGACGCGACATCAAAGCGCTGGGCCGATTGTGGGCCCGGCACCGGTGCGGGGGAAGGGCCAGCACGTGCGCTGGAATGGAGCCAGCGAACCCGGATATACCCTTGAATTGGTGCGTGCATGGTCAACTTGGTACGTGGTTGCGGGCTATCACCATGGCACCCCGGATGACCGACGCGATGGCCACGCAGTCCAATCCGGACAAGGTGAGCGGCAGGCGCATGTCGCACAGGCCGGCCAATATGCGCTCTGCATTCGGCAATGTCTGGATCTGGCTGAAGTAGCGCCAGTGTTGCCACACGCTGGTGAACCCTGCCGGCGCCTGGGCACCGAACCATTTGATATACACGCCGCAGCGTGCGCATTCGGCCAGGAACGCCTCGATTGCTCCGCGCGGCAGGTCCCGGAGCGAAAACTGGATGGAGCTGGCAACATATTGTTCGGCCGGCACCCTGCGCGGCACGACGAGGTTGGCGACACCGTCGAGTTCGGAAGCCAGCCACTGGTAGCGCTGGTTCCAGCGCCGGCAGCGGTCCGCCAGCACGGCACCGAGTTGCGGCAATGCCAGGGCCGCCGGCAGGTTGCCCATGCGCAGGCTGAAATTGGGCGTCACATATTTCCAACGCTCGAACACGGCGTCGTCCGGCCGAGCCGTGTGGGCGCCGTAAAACATGTAGCTGCCGGAATACAGGATGGCCTGCGCCGCCACATCTGCGTCGTTGGTGGCCAGCAGGCCGCCTTCACCGGCATTGGCGTGTTTGTAGCTTTGCAGGCTGAAGCAGCCCGCGCGACCCCAGGTACCGGTGGCGCGGCCGTTCCAGCCCGCGCCCATGGTGTGGGCGCAGTCCTCGATCAGCTGGATGCCGTGCCGCTCGCAGAGGGTGCGCAGCCGCTCCATGTCGCAGATGTGTCCGCGCATGTGCGACAGCAGCAGGGTCCTGGCGCCGCTGGAGGCCGCCTTGCGCTCCAGGTCGTCGAGGTCGATGGTGGTGTCGTCGCACACGTCCACCAGCACCGGCCGGGCCCCGGCATGGGCAATGGCCCCTGGCACCGGGGCCAGCGTGAAGCAGTTGGACAACACGGCGTCACCCGGCTGCACGCCCGCGCTCTTGAGCGCCACGAACATGCTCGACCCGCAGGAGTTGAGCGCCACGCAGTAACGCACACCGAGTTCCGCGGCAAACGCGGCCTCGAGTCGCGACACCGCGCTGATGCTGCCATCGGTCTCGCCGTAGCGGTGCAGCTTGCCGCTGCGCATCAGCTCCAGTGCCGCGGCCACTCCCTCAGCCGGTATCGGCTCCTGTTGGCTCAGGTTGATGTGCAGAGGTTCGGTGGTGATGGCCATGTGGTCAGCTCCCGTGTCCGCCCAGGGTTCCCAGGTCGAACTGCTCGTCAGGGAAGTATTTGTGCAAGCGCACGTCACCGGTGCGGGCGTGGCCCTCCATACCCTCCAGCCGGGAAATGCGCGCCGCCACCTGCC
>JAYVRP010000912.1:0-12996 GCA_043776215.1 Rhodoferax sp.
CGTCGATCCTGTCGACCCTGCGCGATCACCGCCATGTGTTCATCACGCTGGGCATCGGTGTGTTAATGGTCGCGGCGGTCCGCGCCACGCGGCAGGCCGTCATCCCGCTGTGGGCTGACCATCTGGCAATCGAGCCGTCGGTGACCTCGGTGATTTATGGCCTGGCGGCCGGCGTTGACATGCTGCTGTTCTATCCTGCCGGCAAGGTGATGGACCAGCTCGGCCGGCGCTGGGTGGTGGTGCCGTCGATGGTGATCATGGGCGCGGGACTCCTGCTGATGCCATTCACCTACGACGCCACGACGCTGCTGTTGGCAGCGATGGCGATCGGGTTTGGCAACGGCATCGGGTCGGGCATGATGATGACGCTCGGTGCAGACCATTCCCCGCGCAACGGGCGGGCCCACTTCCTGGGCGTCTGGCGCCTGATGTCGGACATCGGCGCCTCGTGCGGGCCGGCACTGCTGTCTCTGCTGGCGGCCACACTGACGCTGGGCACCGGCATCGCTGTGACCGGGCTCATCGCGTTCTTCGCCGCCGGGCAACTGGCCTACTGGATTCCGCGCGCGAAGGCGTGATGCCGGATATCGCCCTCGGGACGCTTCTGACAGTGGTGTGATGGCTTGATTGTTGTCGCGCAGATTTTTTGCACGGTGACCACGCTGTACAACACCAGCAGGAAGGACATGCCGGAAGAACGCTTTTGCGACGGCGGCAGCGCGGCGTTCCACAGCCGACCGTCAGCAGGCGCACGGCCGGTAGCCGCCGCAGTTTGGTGCGACATTGGCATTCATTCGGCGACCCGTGAAGACCGGCTGCGTAGCGTTGAATGACGGCCGGGCCATCCAGCCGATGCACCGGGCAGGCTTCCTACAATCGGGTCGATGCCTTCTCCCTTCCTGCAGCCCGCTGCGCAACGCCCTGGCTGGCTGCACAGCCGGTGGGCCGGGCCGCTGCTGGCGATCACCGGCGCGGTGGCGTTCTCGGGCAAGGCCATCATCATCAAGCTGGCCTACCGGCATGGCGTGGACGCAGTCACCCTGATCATGCTGCGCATGGTGGTGGCGCTGCCGTTTTTCCTGTGGATGGTGTGGTGGGCTGGCCGCGGCAAGCCAGCGTTGGCACCACGTGACCGGCTGGCGGCCGCGGCGCTGGGATTTTCGGGCTACTACCTGGCGAGTTTTCTCGACTTCATCGGCCTGCAGTACGTCACCGCCAGCCTGGAGCGGCTCATCCTGTACCTCACTCCGTCGGTGGTGCTTTTCTTGTCGTGGGCACTGTACGGCCGCCGCGCCAGCCGCCGGCAGTGGGCGGCGATCACGCTGGGGTATGGCGGCCTGCTGCTGGTGTTCGGCCATGAGCTGACGCTGGACGGCCCGCGCGTGGCGCTGGGTGCCGCTCTGGTGATGGGCAGCATGCTCAGCTACGCCGGCTACCTGCTCTACAGCGGCGAGGTGGTGCAACGCATCGGCTCGCTGCGGCTCACCGGCTGGGCCAGCAGCGTGGCATGCGTGTTGTGCCTGGCGCAGTTTGCGCTGTTGCGCCCGCTGGGTGGGGTGGCCGAACTGGCGCCTGCGGTGGTCTGGCTGTCGCTGCTCAATGGCACCTTGTGTACCGTGGTGCCGGTACTGCTGGTGATGATGGCCATTGAGCGCATCGGCTCGGCCCGTGCAGCGCAATACGGCATGGTAGGGCCGGTCACGACCATCCTGCTGGGCGTGTGGATCCTGGGTGAACCGTTCACCGCCTGGGTGGCCGCCGGCACACTGTGCGTGCTGGCCGGCGTGACGCTGTTGGCGCGCTCGCGGTAGGCTTTGGGTTGGCGTGCACAGCATTTTCGAACGCCATATTCTGATGTTTACAGCCGGCGCTCCGCCGGCTTGGGATGCTCGACATGGGCATAGCGGCGACACCCGGCGCGTGCCGAACAGTCCCACTCAACGGGTCAGACTCACGAACAGCCGGGTCAGCCGCTCGGGCAGCTGCTCCACGCGGTCCACCACCGTGGCATGGTGGCCGAAGATGTCGTGCACGTAGCTGTCGGCCAGCGGGTCCAGGCTGATGCAGTGGCTGTGGATGCCAATCTGGGCCAACTCCAGCACCGCCTGGCGCGTGTCCGCGACCAGCGCATGGTCGTCGTCCACGTCGACATCCGAAGGACGACCATCGGTCAGCACCAGCAGCAGCTTGCGCTCTGCCGCTTGGGCCCCCAGGGTGTGCGCGGCGTGGCGCAAGGCGGCGCCCATGCGGGTCGAATACGCGGCTTGCAGCGCCGCAAGCCGGGCCTTGGGGGTGTCGCCCCAGCGCTCGCCAAATCCCTTGATGTGCTGGTAACGCACGTTGTGACGGGTATTGGAATGAAACCCCGCCAATGCAAACGGATCGCCCAGCCGGTCGATCGCCCAGGCCAGCAGGGCCACGGCCTGCTGGCTCAGCTGCAGGCGGGTCTGGCCGCTGCCGGGCACGGCGTCGTTGAGCGACTGCGACAGGTCGAGCAGCACCAGCACGGCGATGCTGCGTCCATTGGTGCGGTGGCTCATGAGGATGCGCGGGTCGGGATGCGCTCCGGCGCGCCAGTCGATCAGTGCGCGCAACGCCACGTCCAGGTCGAGCTCGCTGCCCTCTTCCTGGTAACGCAGGCGCACCCGGTCCTGCGGTTTGAGCAGGTCCAGCAATTGCTGCAACTGGCGCGCCAGCGCGCCGTGCCGGACCACCAGCGCGTCGATGACGGCTGCGTCGCCGCCGGGATGCAGCGCCTCATAAACACTGACCCAGTCGGGTCGGTAACTTTGGCTGACAACATCCCACTCGGGATAGTGGCGGGGCGGCAAACCCGGTGCGGACTCCACGTCGGGTGGGCGCGGCGTGCGGAAATCGTCTTCCTCGTCTCCGGCTTCGATGAAGGTCCACAGGTGGCGGTTGTCGTCGCGGTAGCTCACCACGGTATCCTCGAAAAACACCGAGGCCAGTTGGTCGCTCTGGCGCCGCGTTCGCGCCGCGAAACGCAGGGCCAGGGTCCGCATGGCTGCAGTGCTGGATTCGCTTTCATCGAGCAAGCCATGAAAGTCCTTAACGCAGTCCACCAAGGCTGCATCGCTATAGCCATGGTCCGGGTCCAGCAAGGCGCGCGACAACACCACCAGGCGGTGGCGCAGGCAACTGTGCAGCGCCGGGTCGCAGGCACCCTCGTGCGGGTGCGGGTGCAGCGCCAGGAGATGCGCGCGCAGGCCCGCGAAGCGGCGTAAGAGAAGGTGGTCGATGCGGGAATCTTCCAGGCACTCGATGCCCAGGCGCTGCAAGGGGCTGAGGTTGTCGGCCACCAGCGGCTGGCTCCAGCGGCGGTGGCCGGCCAGGTGGGCCAGCGCCACGCGGTAGCGGTCCAGGCCTGTCACGCCGCGCAACGTGTCATAAGCATCGGGCAGGCAGATGCTGTCGTCGGCCGTGCGCAGCGTCGTCCACGGCGCGCCTGCGGGCGCATCGTCCAGGCCAGTGGTGTAGGCGCGCAGTGGGCTCGCGTCCTGCCACAAGGCGCGCAAGGTCAGGTCGAGCTGGCGCTCCACGTCGGCCAGCAGGGTGCCGTGGCGCTCACGCTGCAACACGGCACGGCTGTCGGGCAGCAGCAGCGCGAAATAGTCGCGTTGGCGCTCGGGGTGGTGCTGGTAGTGCCGCACGCCGTAGTCCGCCCAGCGCGCCAGGCCCGCGACTGTCAGCATGGCCAGCAGCCGGGGCGCCTGGCCCAGAAGCACCGGCAGCCCGGGGCTGGCGATGGTGGCGTGGTGGCCGTGCAGCGACACCGTGGTGCGTCCCATGACATCGCGCACGGTCTCCAGGTAGTGGCGCATCGGATCGGGGCCTTGCAGCCGCCGCGCCACCGCTGCTAGCGTCTGCAGCAGTGGCGCCATGGCCCGGCCATTGGGCGACTTCTGCATGGCCAGCAACAACGCAGTCACGTCGGCCAACACCGCTTCACCGACATGGCGGGCGGCTTGCGGCCATTCCTGCAACAGCGCCAGCACCGGCTCCGGGCCGCGGCCCATCTTTCCAAGCGAACGCGCGCAGTGCAGCCAGGCGTTCAGCCCGGCCGGGCTCAGCAACGCCGCTGCGTCGCGCACGCAGTCGGCAAACACGGCCTGCACCGCCGGGAAACCGCAGTCCAGCTGTGTGCGCCAGGCCTCCAGTTGCGCGGGCGTGGGGCTCACGGTGGGTTGCGCTCAGGCGAAGACCGCGTCGACGGCGTGGTCCAGCGTCTGTCGGATGTCGGCATCGTCGGTGATGGGTCGAACCAGCGCCATGCGACAGGCGTCACCGGCAGCCACGCCGCCCACTATCAGCGTGGCCGCATAAACCAGCAAGCGGGTCGATATGCCTTCGGTCAGGCCATGGCCCTTGAGCTGGCGCGCGGCATGGGCAATCTGCACCAGTTGCGCGGCGCGCACGGCGTCCAGTCCGCTTTCCAGGCCCACGATCTGTGCTTCCAGCGCAGCCGGTGGGTAGTCGAACGCAAACGCCACGAAGCGCTGCTTGGTCGATGGTTTCAGGTCTTTCAGCAGGCTTTGATAACCGGGGTTGTAGGAGATGACGAGCTGGAAATCGCGGTGTGCGTGCACCGTCTCGCCCTTCTTGTCCAGTGGCAGCTGGCGCCGGTGGTCGGTCAGCGGGTGGATCACCACCGTGGTGTCCTGGCGCGCCTCGACGATCTCGTCCAGGTAGCAGATCGCACCGGTGCGCGCGGCCACCGTGAGTGGGCCGTCCTGCCAGCGCGTGCCAGTGGCATCCAACAGGTAGCGGCCCACCAGGTCCGAGGCGCTCATGTCCTCGTTGCAGGCCACCGTGATGAGCGTCCGGCCCAGCCGGTGCGCCATGTGTTCGACAAAGCGGGATTTGCCGCAGCCGGTCGGGCCCTTGACCATCACAGGCAGCCGGGCGGCGTAGGCGGCTGCGAACAGCTCCACCTCGTTGGCCTGCGGCTGGTAGAAAGGCGCGGGGTGGGCAGTGCTCGACGGTGACATGGCGTTCGGGCTCACGAAGGGGTCGCGGACCTGGCCACTCAGCGGTGCGCGCCGAGCTTGTCGCGCCAACCCGGGAACAAGGTGTCTGCGTCGTGCGGGAAAGACGCGAAGGCACGCGCAAACTCCTGGTGCTCGCGCGCCCATTCGATCGGGTCGGCGCCGGCTTTCCAGCACTCGTACGCCTGGCGCAGCGACGTGGCTCCCGCAGCCGGGCTGTCGATGTGACCATACGCGCCGCCCCCCGAGGTGTTGATCACGTTGCCGTGGCCCAGGTTCTCGAAGAAGCCCGGCAGACGCAACGCATTCATGCCACCCGAGATGATCGGCGTGGTCGGCTTCATGCCATACCACTCCTGGTGGTAAGCCGGGCCGCTGTAGCTGTCGCGCTCGATGATGTAGGCAATCGCCCGGTCATCCTTGGCGCCTTCCATCTTGCCGTAACCCATGGTGCCGACGTGGATGCCCGAGGCCCCCTGTAGGCGGCTCATCTTGGCCAGCACATAGGCGGTGTATCCGCGCTTGGCACTGGGGCTGGTCACAGCGCCATGGCCGGCGCGGTGGTAATGCAGGTACTGGCTGGCGAAATGCCGGCGCGCCGTGGTGACCATGCCGGGGCCACCAACATAACCGTCCACAAGGAAAGCCACCTTGTCAGCGTCCGGACCGAACGTGCGCAGGATGAACTCCCCGCGCGCGAGCATTTCGTAGTGGTCGTCGGCGGTGATATTGGCTGAGAACAGCTTGGCCTCGCCGGTCTCGTCCATCGCACGTTTCATGGCGTCATAGACCAGCGGAATCGTCTTGGCCATCGGCGCAAACACCTGGTTCCCCTGCGGCTCGTCGTTTTTGATGAAGTCACCACCGAGCCAGAACTGGTAGGCGGCCCGCGCGAAGGGCTCGGGGCGCAAACCGAGCTTGGGCTTGATGATGGTGCCGGCGATGTAGCCACCATTGGTGACCGGGCGGCCGAGCACGCGCCACAGGTCCGAGATGTCCTTGGCCGGGCCATCAAACAACTGGATCGCGCGCGGCGGCATGAAGAAGTCGTAGATCTTTGCGTGTTCGATGTCGCCCATGCCCTGGTTGTTGCCGATCACCAGCGTCAGGAACGACACGATCATCATGCGGCCGTCGGTCATGTTGCGGTCGAACAGGTCGAGCGGGTATGCAATACGCATGTCCTCGCTGGCCTCGTCGATCAGATAGACCAGCGCATCCACAGCCTTGGTGAAGTCGTCGGTGGTGGAGACCTCGACATTGGTGCCGGTGGACGATTCGGCGGCGAAGTGGGCGGCGGCTTCCAGATAACTGTGGCCGGCCTTGGGTTTCATCTTGTAAGCGACCAGAATGTGGCGCCCACCGCGTATCAGATCTTCTTCAAGCAGGCTCAGGTCGGCGTAGCGGTTGGATTGGTCCATGCGAATTCTCCGGTGGTTGGCGTTCAAGGCACCCCCGGGAACCTGCACTTCGTGGCCGCTGTCAGGGTGTCTGGAGCTGAATATAAAAGAGCGACTTCATAAGGTAAATTCAAATTAATTGTTTTATAAATCAGTAAAAACTTATTAATAAAATCTGTTGAAGTGCCCGCTGGCCCCCTGTCAGGCCCAAGCGTCGATCAGCGGCCCCCCCTGCTCGATCAGAAACGCCTTGAACGCTTTGGCCGCCGGCGAGAGTTTCTTCTGGCCCAGATGGGTGACGAACCAGTTACCCACTATTGGCATGCCACTCACGTCCACCAGAGCGATATGGCCGCTGGCCAACTCGTGGCGCACCGTGCGCAGCGACAGAAAACTCAGGCCCATGCCCGCCATCACCGCCTGCTTGATGGTCTCGTTGCTGGGCATCTCCATCACCATTTTCATGGCGACGTCATTCTGCGCGAACAGGCGCTCCATCGCTGCCCGCGTGCCCGAGCCCTGTTCGCGCACCACAAAAGCGTATTCGGCCAGCGCGCTGAACGGCAGGTGCTTGCGCCTCGACAGTGGGTGGTCCGGCGCTGCCACGATAGCCAGCGGATTGGTGGCAAAAGGGGTGGCCTGGCAGCCCAGCGTCTTGGGCGCGCGCCCCATGACCACCAGGTCGGCCTCATTGCGGGCCAGCATGCCCAGCACGTTCTCGCGGTTGTCGATGCGCAGCGTGATGTCCGGGCCCGGGAAGAGTTTGCCGAATTGCACCAGCAGCATGGGGACGAAATACTTGGCAGTGCTGACCACAGCCAGGTCGATGTGACCCTGGCGCATGCCGACATGCTCGGCCATCACGGCCTCGAGGTCCTTGAGTTGGCCCATGGCCGCGATGGCGTGCACCAGGAACGCCTCTCCCGCATGGGTCAGCCGAATATTGCGGCCCGACGGCTCGACCAGCGGCAATCCGAACGCATCCTCCAGCTGCCGTAGCTGCATCGACACCGCAGGCTGGGTCACGAACAGGCGTTCGGCCGCCTTGGACACTGAAGCCTCCCGCGCCACTGCGATGAAGGTATGGATCTGCTTGAGGGTGTAATTTTTCATCGCGCCGATTCATCAGTAAAACTTGATATCAATTCTACAAAACATTATTTGAAATTATGCGTATCGCCAAATACATTCAATCCGTGATGACTGATATTCAACCGCCCGATTGACTTGCAAGGAACCCTCCTCCATGTTGCTCGCCCTAATTTTTGATGTCGACGGAACCCTGGCGGACACCGAGCGCACCCATCTCGGCGCGTTCAACCAGGCCTTTGCCGAACTGGGGCGCGACTGGCACTGGGATGAGGCGCTCTACACCGACATGCTGGAGGTCTCGGGTGGCAAGGAACGCATCCTGCACTACTGGAAACAACGCGAGCCGTCGCTCACCGACATCGAAAACGGCGTACGCGACACGGTCGAGCGCATCCATGCGCTCAAGACGGCCGCTTACGAGGCTGCGGTGCGCGACGGTGCTGTGCAGCTGCGGCCCGGCGTCTTGCAGCTCATCGAGTCCGCACATCGGGAGGGCCTGCAACTGGCCATCGCCACCACCACCTCGCCAGTCAACATCGCTGCCCTGCTGCGCGAAGCCATCGGCTCGGAATGGAAACACATCTTCGCGGTCATCGAGGATGCCTCCACGGCGCCACGCAAGAAACCCCATCCGCAGGTCTACGAACAGTCACTGCGCCGTCTGCAGCTGCCCGCAAGCGAGTGCCTGGCACTGGAAGACTCCGCCAATGGCCTGCAGGCGGCCCGGGCGGCCGGGCTCGCCACGCTTGTCACGCCAAACCGTTTCACGGCCCACCACGACTTCAGCGGCGCGCTGCGCGTGCTGGACGACCTGCGGGGCGCCACGGTGCCGCGGCTGCGCGCGTGGCACGCAGAAGCAACATCACCCACCAAACCCGTCGGGAGAGTTCCATGAGCCGGAGCCTGCGTCTTGCACCGTCCATCCTGTCAGCCGACTTCGCCCGCCTGGGCGATGAGGTACGCGCGATCGAAAAGGCCGGGGCCGACCTGGTGCACTTCGACGTGATGGACAACCACTACGTGCCCAACCTCACCATCGGCCCGCTGGTGTGCGAGGCGATCCATCCGCACGTGACGATCCCCATCGACGTGCACCTGATGGTCGAGCCGGTGGATGCGCTGATTCCGTTGTTTGCCAAGGCCGGCGCCGGCCTGATCACCTTCCACGCGGAAGCCAGCCGCCACGTGGACCGCACGCTGCAACTGATCCGCGACCACGGTTGCCGGGCCGGCATCGCGCTCAATCCCGCTTCTCCATTGGACTGGATGGACCACGTGATGGAGCGGCTCGACGTCGTGCTGCTGATGAGCGTGAACCCGGGGTTCGGTGGCCAGAAGTTCATCCCCGCCACGCTGGACAAGCTGCGCCAGGCACGTGCGCGCATCGACGCCCACACCGTAGCTGGCGGCCAACCGATCTGGCTCGAAGTGGATGGAGGCGTCAAGGCAGACAACATCGCCGTAATCGTCGCGGCCGGGGCTGACACCTGTGTCGCCGGCAGCGCCATCTTCAGCGCGCCGGATGCCGACGGAGGTTACTGCGGCGTCGTCCGCCAGTTGCGTCAGGCAGCGCACCCCGCCTGACACGGCACCTCGCCCCAGACCACCCGCAAGGAGTTCCCATGCCTTTGTCCAAACGTTTCACACTCACCCACTACCTGATCGAGGAGCGCCGGCGCTACCCCGACGCCGGGGGTGACTTCAACGCCCTCATCCTGGACGTGGCCCTGGCCTGCAAGGCGATTGCGCGCGCGGTCGCGTTCGGCGAACTGGGCGGCAACACCCCGGGCAACCCCGCAGGCGCCACGGCCGGCACGGTCAACGTGCACGGCGAGACGCAGAAAAAGCTCGACATCGTCAGCCACCAGTATTTCACGCGCATGAACGAATGGGGCGGGCATCTGGCCGGCATGGCGTCGGAGGAAGTCGACGATGCGATCCAGATTCCCGCTGGCCAGCCACGCGGCAAATACCTACTGGCCTTCGACCCGCTGGACGGCTCGACCAACATCGACGTGAATGTGTCGGTGGGCAGCATCTTTTCGATCCTGCGTGCGCCCCAGGACGTGGTGGACAGCGGACGCGACGTCACGAATGCCGACTTCCTGCAGGCGGGAACGCAGCAGGTGGCGGCCGGTTATGCGCTGTACGGCCCCACCGTGATGCTGGTCCTGAGTGTGGGTAATGGCGTGGCCGGTTTCACACTCGACCCCCACCTGGGCGAATTCATGCTCACGCACCCCTGCCTGCAGGTGCCGGTCGACACCCAGGAATTCGCCATCAACGCCTCCAACAGCCGCTTCTGGGAGCCGCCGGTCAAGCGGTATGTCGACGAGTGTCTGGCCGGTCGCTCCGGGCCGCGCGGCAAGGACTTCAACATGCGCTGGATCGCGAGCATGGTGGCCGAGGCGCACCGCATCCTGATGCGTGGCGGCGTTTTCATGTACCCGCGCGACACCAAGGACGCGTCCAAACACGGGCGGCTGCGCTTGCTGTACGAAGCCAACCCGATCGGATTCATCATGGAACAGGCCGGAGGCCGGGCCAGCAGCGGACGGCAGAACGTACTCGACGTGTCGCCAACGTCCCTGCACCAGCGCATCGGCCTGGTGTTCGGCTCGCGCAACGAGGTGGACCGCATCGAGCGTTACCACAGCGAGCCCGCCACGCGCGACATCGACAACCCGCTGTTTGCCACACGCAGCCTGTTCAGGGACTGACCCGCGCCGTCCTGCAGCACCCGACACCCCACTCCCGGAGAGACCACCATGTCCGAACGCAACCCCATCATCGCCATCACCGGCTCCTCCGGTGCCGGCACCACCTCGGTGACGCGCACCTTCGACAACATCTTCCGGCGCGAAGGTGTGAACGCTGCCATCATCGAAGGCGACAGCTTCCACCGCCATGACCGCCAGGCCATGAAACGCATGCAGGCGCAAGCCGAGAAGGAAGGCGACAAGCACTTCAGCCACTTCGGCCCGGCGAACAATCTCTTTGCCGAACTCGAGGCGCTGTTTCGCGACTATGCCGCCACCGGCACCGGCCAGCGCCGCAAATACCTGCACGACCCGGAAGAAGCGGCGCCCTACCAGCAGGAGCCCGGTACCTTCACGCCCTGGGAAGGCGTGCCCGCGGGCACCGACCTGCTGTTCTACGAAGGCCTGCACGGCGCGGTGGTGACGCAAGACGTCAACATCGCGCAGCACCCCGACCTGCTGGTGGGCGTGGTGCCAGTGATCAACCTGGAGTGGATCCAGAAACTCTACCGCGACAAGTCCAAGCGCGGCTACAGCACCGAAGCGGTAACCGACACCATCCTGCGCCGCATGCCGGATTACGTGAACTACATCTGCCCGCAGTTCACCCACACGCACGTGAACTTCCAGCGCGTGCCGATGGTGGACACCTCGAACCCGTTCATCGCGCGCGAGATCCCGGCGCCCGACGAAAGCATGGTGGTGATCCGTTTCGCCCAACCCAAGGGCATCGACTTCCAGTACCTGCTCAACATGGTCCACGACAGCTTCATGTCGCGCGCCAACACCATCGTGGTGCCAGGCGGCAAGATGGAGCTTGCCATGCAGCTGATCTTCACACCCTTCGTCTGGCGCATGATGGACCGTCGCAAGCGCGCGCTGGGGGGCACTGACCATGCACACGACCTCCCCTGAACTCGCGCGCCAGATGGCCAACGCCATCCGCATTCTCGCTGCCGATGCGGTGGAGAAAGCCCGATCCGGTCACCCCGGCGCCCCGATGGGGTTGGCCGACATGGCCGAGGTGTTGTGGAACCGGCACCTGCGGCACAACCCGGCCAACCCGAAGTGGCCAGACCGCGACCGTTTTGTGTTGAGCAACGGCCACGGCTCGATGCTGCTGTACGCACGGCTGCACCTGAGCGGCTACGACCTGCCGATGGCAGAGCTGAAAAACTTCCGCCAACTGCACAGCAAGACACCGGGCCACCCCGAGTTCGGCCTGACACCGGGCGTGGAAACCACCACCGGCCCGCTGGGCCAGGGGCTGGTCAACGCGGTGGGCATGGCGCTGGCCAAGAAGCTGCTGGCGCAGGAGTTCAACCACGAGAGTGTCGACTCACCGCTGCGCATCGTCGATCACTTCACCTACGTGTTCATGGGCGACGGTTGCCTGGTGGAGGGCATCAGCCACGAAGCCTGCGCGCTGGCCATCACTGTGCGCCTGGCCAAACTGGCGGCGCTGTACGACGACAACGGCATTTCGATCAACGGCCATGTCGGCGGCTGGTTCACCGACGACACCCCCGGGCGCTTCGAAGCGTATGGCTTGCATGTGATCCGAGCCGTGCACGGCCACGGGCCCGCCGCGGTGGATGCCGAGCTCCTGGCCGCCAGGGCCCAGGCTGCGCGGCCCGACGGCAAGCCGACACTGATTTGCTGCAAAACGGTGATCGGCCAGGGTTCACCACACAAGGCCGGCAGCCACGATGTGTATGGCGCGCCGCTGGGCGCCACGGAAGTCGCCGCGACGCGGGCCGCATGGGGCCGGGCTGCGCCGCCGTTCGCGATTCCGGGCCCGATTGCCGCTGCGTGGAATGCCGTGGAGCGCGGACAAGCGGCTGAGCGGGAATGGTGTTCCCGCTTCGACAACTACCGTGCGCAGCACGTGGTGGAGGCTGCACGCGCGCTGGCGCGCCCTGCCTTAACCGTGGCACGCGCCGCCGCGTCAGTCTGATACCGGCGCGCCGACCCATGACCGACCTGCCTGGCAAAACACACCCGCTTTTCGATCTGGTGATGTTCGACCTGGACGGTACCCTGGTCGAGACCGCGCCGGAGATGCACGACGCGGTCAACGACACCCTGCACAGCATCGAACTGCCGCAGGTGACCCAACAGCAGGTCAGCGACTGGATCGGCCATGGGACCCACGAGTTGCTGGCCCATGCACTGGCTGAGAGCACCGGTGCCGACATCACCACTGTGCGCGTCAGCGATCAGCTGGCACACGTTGTCCGTGTGTATGACGGCTTCTACCGGATGCGATGCGGTAGCCGCAGCGTGCTCTATCCCGCGGTGCGCGACTCACTCGTCGTGCTGCGCGCACAAGGTGTGAAACTGGCCGTCGTCACCAACAAGGAAGGCCGCTACACCGCAAGCGTGTTGCAGGCCCATCAGCTGACGCAAATGTTTGACCGGGTCATCAGCGGTGACACACTGCCCACCAAGAAGCCGGACCCCGCAGGCATCCTGCACCTCCTGGCGACATTCGGCGTGGCGCGCGAACGTGCGTTATTCGTCGGCGACTCGGTGATCGACGTGGCCACTGCACGCCATGCGGCGGTGGCGGTCTGGGCTGTGCCCTATGGCTACAACAGGGGCCAGGCTATCGCGGACTGCGCGCCGGATCGCGTGATCGCGGATATTTCCGCGTTGCTGGAATGACCATCAGCACTTGATGTTTTGGGCCAGGCCCAGGGAGGGCTGGCGCAACCGGATGGATTCGTTGCGCGCGTT
>JAYVRP010000913.1:0-3691 GCA_043776215.1 Rhodoferax sp.
GGTCGTCAGTGTCATCGGAGACAACCTGCGCAACATCCGACCAGGGTCGCCCCAGGCCAGGCAATTGCGCGAGGTGCTGATCGGCCAGGGGGTATGGTCCCAGTACCTGGAGGTGGGTATCGGGGAGGACGCCGAAATCTTCACCAAGGCCCAACCGATGAGCGCCGTGGGCGTGGGCGCAGACGTCGGCCTGCACCCGGGTAGCTCCTGGAACAACCCGGAGCCCGAAATTGTGCTGGCCGTGAACAGCCGCGGCGAGACCCTTGGATGCACGCTGGGCAACGACGTCAACTTGCGCGACTTCGAGGGCCGCAGCGCGCTGTTGCTGGGCAAGGCCAAAGACAACAACGCCTCCGCAGCCATCGGCCCCTTTGTGCGCCTGTTCGACGCGGATTTCAGCATGGACGATGTGCGGGGCTGCGAATTGTCGATGCAGGTGACCAGCGCCGACGGCAGTTTTTCCATGCAGGCCAGCAGCCATCTGGCAATGATCAGCCGGGACCCGCTGGAGCTGGTCGATCAGGCCATGGGCGCGCCGGACCGGCGCACGCACCAGTACCCGGACGGCTTCATGTTGTACCTGGGCACGATGTTTGCCCCCACCCAGGACCGCTTCGGACCTGGTCAGGGGTTCACCCACGCCATGGGTGACCGGGTCAGTGTGTCCACGCCACGCCTGGGCATGCTGGTCAACCGGGTCGGTGCCTCCGACCGGGTGGCGCCGTGGACCTACGGCACGCTCATGCTGATGCGGGACCTTGCACGGCGCGGCCTGCTGGCATAATTTCCGTCTTTCTCCGGGCCGGCGAACACCAGCCCGTCCTCGCTGCAACCGGCATTCGACGCGCCGGACGGCACTCAACGACACCAGTGGAACTTCCCATGATCACAACCTCCAGCGGCCTGCAATATATTGACACCACCCCGGGCGATGGCGACGTGGCCACCGCCGGCCAGCGCGTCACTGTGCATTACACCGGCTGGCTCTACAACGACGGCATCCAGGGCGCCAAGTTCGACTCCAGCAAGGACCGCCGCGATCCGTTCGTTTTCTCCCTGGGCGCAGGCATGGTGATCCGTGGCTGGGACGAGGGCGTGGCCGGAATGAAGGTCGGCGGGGCACGCACCCTGGTGATTCCACCCGAGCTGGGGTACGGCGCACGCGGCGCCGGGGGTGCCATCCCGCCGAATGCGACCCTGAAATTCGACGTCGAACTGATCGCCCTGTCCTGACGGCCGGACTGACCTCCGGGACGCACGACGCCCCGGGGGCGCAGGAGCCTTGCGCCTTGGCAGCGAAACCGCCAGGCGACCTCTTGAAAGTCTGCAGAGCGCCCCAAATTCTGACGCGACCGGTCCGCTAACTCACTCCTCCATCAGAATGTCTGACATCCACTCCGCCGATTCCCCCCACAGCTACCAGAGCACCGAAGAAATGGTGGCCGCCCAGTCGGCCCAGGAAGCCGACCTGCTGACCCGTGCCCAGGCCGACCTGACGGCGCTGCAGGCGAAAAGCGTGGACCTGGCCGACCAGTACCTGCGCGCCAAGGCGGAGGCGGAAAATGCCCGCCGCCGGGCCGAGGAAGAAATCTCCAAGACGCGCAAGTTTGCGGTCGAGGCTTTCGCCGAAAGCATGTTGCCGGTGGTGGACAGCCTGGAAGCCGGCCTGGTGCTGAAAGACGCAACCCCGGAGCAGATCCGCGAAGGCGCGCAGGCCACCTTGCGCCAGCTGACAGCGGCCCTGGAGCGCAACAAGGTGATCGGCATCCACCCGGAGCCTGGCACCCGTTTCGACCCGCACCAGCACCAGGCCATCAGCATGGTGCCCTCCGAACTGGAGGCCAATTGCGTGGTCAGTGTGCTGCAAAAGGGTTACTCCATCGCCGACCGGGTGCTGCGCCCGGCGCTGGTGACCGTCGCAGCCCCCAAATAAGGCCTTGAAAAGCGTGCGGGAATCCGCACTTGTCTTGCAGGAACAGTTTGTAAAACCAGTCCGGCGACACATTCCGCCACCGGGCGATTTTGGAGAAGAACATGGGAAGAATCATTGGCATTGACCTCGGCACCACCAACAGCTGCGTGGCGATCATGGAGGGCAACATCCCCAAGGTCATCGAAAACTCGGAAGGTGCACGCACGACTCCGTCCATCATCGCCTACCAGGAAGACGGCGAAGTGCTGGTGGGTGCGTCGGCCAAGCGCCAGGCAGTGACCAACCCGCGCAATACGGTGTACGCCGTGAAACGCCTGATCGGGCGCAAGTTCACCGAAAAGGAAGTCCAGAAGGACATCGGGCTGATGCCCTACAAAATCGTGCCCGCCGACAACGGCGACGCCTGGGTCGAAGTACGCGGCAAGGCCATGGCCGCCCAGCAGATCAGCGCCGATGTGTTGCGAAAGATGAAAAAGACCGCCGAGGACTACCTGGGCGAAACCGTCACCGAAGCCGTTATCACAGTCCCGGCCTACTTCAACGATGCCCAGCGCCAGGCTACCAAGGACGCAGGCCGCATTGCCGGGCTGGATGTCAAACGCATCATCAACGAACCGACTGCGGCAGCCCTGGCGTTCGGCCTGGACAAGGCCGAAAAAGGCGACCGCAAAATCGCTGTCTATGACCTGGGCGGCGGCACGTTCGACGTCTCGATCATCGAAATCGCCGACGTGGACGGTGAAAAGCAGTTCGAAGTGTTGTCCACCAACGGCGATACCTTCCTCGGCGGCGAAGACTTCGACCAGCGCATCATCGATTTCATCATCGCCGAGTTCAAGAAAGAACAAGGCGTGGACCTGGGCAAGGACGTTCTGGCCCTGCAACGGCTCAAGGAAGCCGCCGAAAAGGCCAAGATCGAGTTGTCCAACAGCGCGCAGACCGACATCAACCTGCCGTATGTGACCGCCGATGCGTCCGGGCCGAAGCACCTCAACATCAAGCTGACCCGCGCCAAGCTGGAGTCGCTGGTGGATGAACTGATCGAGCGCACGATTGCCCCCTGCCGCATGGCCATCAAGGACGCCGGCGTGGCCGTCGGCGATATCCATGACGTGATCCTGGTCGGCGGCATGACCCGCATGCCCAAGGTGCAGGAAAAGGTCAAGGAATTTTTCGGCCGCGAGCCGCGCAAGGACGTGAATCCGGACGAAGCTGTGGCGGTGGGTGCGGCCATCCAGGGTCAGGTGCTGACCGGCGACCGCAAGGACGTGTTGCTGCTGGACGTGACGCCGTTGTCACTGGGTATCGAAACCCTGGGCGGTGTCATGACCAAGATGATCACCAAGAACACGACCATCCCGACCAAGTTTGCACAGACGTTCTCGACCGCCGAGGACAACCAGCCCGCGGTGACGATCAAGGTCTTTCAGGGTGAGCGCGAGATTGCGGCCGGCAACAAGATGCTGGGTGAATTCAATCTGGAAGGCATCCCGCCGTCGTCCCGCGGAACGCCGCAGATCGAAGTGTCATTCGACATCGACGCCAACGGCATCCTGCACGTTGGCGCCAAGGACAAGGGCACCGGCAAGGAAAACAAGATCACCATCAAGGCGAACTCGGGTCTGTCGGAAGCCGAGATCCAGCAGATGGTGAAAGACGCCGAGCTGAACGCGGCCGAGGACAAGAAGAAGCTCGAACTCGTGCAGGCCCGCAACTCTGCCGATGCGATGGTGCACAGCGTGAAGAAGAGCCTGGCCG
>JAYVRP010000914.1:0-3683 GCA_043776215.1 Rhodoferax sp.
CGCTGCATCCTGGTGGAGACGCCGCGCCGTGCCATGCTCAAGCTGCTGGCGTCGGTCGATTCGGTGCGCAAGGAACTCGACCTCGTGGCCCTGCGCCGCGCGGTGCGCAAGTACGTGGCGCCCGAGATCACCGAGGCCGACCTGAGCCAGCTGATCGAGGGCTCGCAGATCCGCAATTACAGAAGCGGCGACGCGCTGTTCAGCGAAGGCAACAAGTCCGACGGCCTGTACCTGATCCGCAAGGGCTCGGTGATGGTGTCGCGCACGCTGGGTGGGCGCGAGGTGGTGCTGTCCTATGTGTCGGCTGGCAACTACGTGGGTGAGATGGCCCTGGTGCTGGATGCGCCGCGCTCGGCCACCGTGCGCGCGGCTGTGCCCACCGAAGCGATCGTGCTGCTGGCAGGCAAGGTGACCGACCTGCTGGCGCGCAACACCAGCCTGCGCGGCCAGCTCGACGACCAGTATCTGGCGCGCGTGCAGGCCAACCAGGCGATGACCTCCAACGTGGCCTCGGGCAACCTGATCTCGTTCCTGCTGCAGCAAGGTGTGGGCGAGGCGACCGACGTGCTGCTGATCGACG
Organism: Rhodoferax sp.; assembly: GCA_043776215.1. Taxonomy (GTDB): domain Bacteria; phylum Pseudomonadota; class Gammaproteobacteria; order Burkholderiales; family Burkholderiaceae_C; genus CAISIP01. The sequence goes on from JAYVRP010000914.1 coordinate 581, forward strand.
AGTCGCTGTGCATCCGGTGCGATAACTGCGAGAAAGCCTGCGCCGACACCCACAAGGGCACGTCGCGTCTGGACCGCGAAGCCGGACCGACCTACGACAACCTGCACGTTCCGACCTCCTGCCGGCACTGTGAGCACCCGCACTGCATGAAGGACTGCCCGCCGGATGCGATTCGTCGCTCCCCCGGCGGCGAGGTCTACATCACCGACGCCTGCATCGGTTGCGGCAACTGCGAGAAAAATTGTCCTTACGGCGTGATCCAGATGGCGCCGGTGGCCGAAAAACGCGGCATCCAGAGCTTGTGGGCCTGGTTGTTCTTCGGGCTCGGGCAGGAGCCGGGGACGTCCGTTGCCAAGGCGGGCGGAGCCGCAGGCAAGGCCAAGGGCAAGTCGACGGCCATCAAGAAGGCCGTCAAATGCGATATGTGCCGCGACATCCAGTCCGGCCCTGCCTGCGTGCGCGCCTGCCCCACGGGCGCTGCGCTGCGCATCAGCCCGGAGAAGTTTCTGGATTACGCCGGCTCCGGCCACTGAATTCAAGGTATCCATGAAGAAGTTTCACGAACCACTGGGCGTCTGGAGAGTTGGCATCCTGCTGGCGCGGCGGATGCATATGTCCGTCAAGTTCAGCTTGCTCGCACTGATCGTGCTGATTCCGCTGGTCGTGGTGGGCCTACTGCTGGCTCAGCGCCAGAGCAGTGAGGCTGCGGTGACGCGATCAGAAATTGACGGCATGGCGGTCCTGCGCCCCCTGGCGCGGGTCGTGACCGTGGTGCAGAAGCACAGAGAGCAGGCTGGCATGGTGTTGGCGGGCCAGGCTGCGGTCACGCCCGCCGTGGACCGCACGCGAGGCGAACTGGGCCCGGCCGTGGCCGACGCCACCAGCGCCATCCGTGCCACGGCCGCCTTCGATGTGGGTGCGCAATGGCAGCCACTGGCCACCCGTCTGCAGCGTCTGGCGGAAGACACCCGCAGTGCCAACGCCGCCGACAGCTTTCGTATCCACGGCGACCTGGTGCGGGACCTGCAACACTTCGTGTACACCGTCGGCGAATTCTCCGGCCTGTTGTACGACCCCGCACCCGGGGCCCACCTGCTGATGGAAATGGTCGTGACACGCACGATCATCTGGGCCGACCAGCTCGGGCAGGTCCGTGGTGCTGGAGCCGCCTTACTCGCCAAGGGGGGGGCGGACCCGGCCGGTGATGCACTGATGCGCACCCACGTGGCCCAGCTGGCCGGCACCCTGGCCGACCAGCGCTTCGTGCTGGGCGTCCTCCAGCGCAATGGGGCGTCAGGTCTGGGCGGCGAGGCCGCCCTGGAAGCGTCCGAACAGTTTGTCCAAAAAGCGCTTCGGACGTTCTCCGGCAGCGAGGCGAACGCGCAACGCGATCCGGTGGCCTACGTCGCGGCGGGTACTGGCGCGATGGATGCCGTGGCGGCAGCCCAGGCCCGCATGAGCGAGCGCTTGCTGGAATTGCTGACGTTGCGCGCGCACTCCCTGGTGTTGGAACGCAACGCCTTGATCGTGGGCGCAGTGTTCGCCCTGGTTTTGCTGGTCTATGCCCTGGTCAGTTTCTACCGTGCTTTCAATATTGACCTGCGCCGGCTGAGTTATGCGATGCAGCAACTCGCCCGCGGCAACCTGCAGGTGGCGGCCACCGTGCGCAGCAGTGATGAAATCGGCCAGTTGGCGGCGGTCCTGCGCGGCATGGTCCGCAATGTGTCGGGCATGGTGGCGGCGGTGGGCAGTAACGCCGCGTTGGTGGCGCACGCGGGGCACCAGCTGAGCGAAGGCAACCAGGATTTGTCCGATCGCACCGAGCAACAGGCGGCCAATCTGGAGCAGACGGCCGCCAGCGTGCATGAACTGGCGTCCATCGTGCAGCGGAACGCGCAGGTGGCGAGTGATGTGGACCGCCAGGCCAGTGCCGTGCGCGACATTGCCGAGTCTGGCTCCGGCATGATGACCAGAGCCATTGCATCGGTGGAGGCGATCCATGCCAGCGCGCACCGCATGAACGAGATCATCGGTGTGATTGATGCGCTGGCGTTCCAGACCAATATCCTGGCGCTGAATGCCGCGGTCGAGGCGGCACGGGCCGGAGAACAGGGGCGCGGATTTGCCGTCGTGGCGAGCGAGGTGCGCTCGCTGGCCCAGCGCTCGGCCGCCAGCGCGGGCGAGATCCGCGACCTCATCAAGGCATCGTCCAGTCAGGTGGAGTCCAGCGTGGCCCAGATCCGTCTTGCCGGTGACGGCATGGGCCGTATCGTGTCCGGCATCCGGGGTGTGTCTACCAGCATGTCGCAGATATCGACGGCCAGCGCGGAACAAAGTACCGGTCTGTCGGAGGTTTCGGCCTCGGTCGCACAGCTCGACGAGATCACCCGGCGCAATGGGCAGATGGTGGAGCGGGCGGTCAACCAGTCGTCCGGCCTGGAGCGGCAGGCGCAGTCCCTGACCGAGGCGATCGGGAACTTCAAGCTGCTGCAAGGGGTGGCGCCCGAAGCGCAGGCCCTGGTGCAGCGGGCTGCGCAATACCGTGAAGACGCAGCGTCGCGTGACGCGTTTCTGCGCGGGGTGACGGATCCGGCCAGCGGATTCCACGACCGTGACATGTATGTGTTTGTGCTTGATCGGCATGGCACTTACCTGGCCTTCGGTGGCAACGCGGCCAAGGTCGGTACCCGCGTGCAAGACGTCCCCGGGATCGATGGCGAGGGTTTGACCCGCGCCATCATCGAGCAGGTGGCTGAAGGGCCGGGATGGGTGACCTACGACATCACCAACCCCAGTACCGGCCGAGTGCAAACCAAGATGTCGTTCGTGCAGCAGGTGGACGATGCCTATCTCGGTTGCGGCATCTACAAGGGGCTGGCGGCCTGACGACCTGGTATCAGCGCGCCCTGGCCAGGTACAGCTGGGATTGCGCCAACACGCGCAGCAACACGCGGTTGACCTCGGCGATGTCGATGTCGTGGGTGTCGCACAGCGCGGGCACCGCCGCCATGCCCGGGCTTTCCAGGGCAGCGGCGAGGGCCATATAAGGCGCGTACGGGCCGCGCTGGTTGACGATGGCGTCGATCACCCGGTCCGACAGCGG
>JAYVRP010000915.1:0-12924 GCA_043776215.1 Rhodoferax sp.
GCCCTGAGCCTGCCGGCCCGGATCACCCCTGACCTTTGCCCTTGCGTTTGTCTTCTTCGCTCTGACGCTCTTCTTCGTCCTTGGATGCCGGTGATCGCCCCCGGTTGGGACGGGCTTGTGGGCCGGATCCAACGGCGGCGCTGGCGGCCGATGCGGGCCGCACCGGTGGTGGCGGCTTGGGCGCGGCAACTGGTGCTGGTTGCACTGCGGCTGGCGCTGGCGGCACCGGCGCAGGTAGCGCCTTGGGCACCACCACCGGAGCGGGGACGGTCTTGGGCACCACCACCGGAGCGGGGACGGTCTTGGGCTCAGGCACCGCCACGGGCGGCGGCGGGGCGGGCACTGGCGCCACCGGCGGTACAGGAGCGATCACACGTGGCGGATTGGCGCCCGTTGGTTTGGCGGCCGGCACCGGCGCATCACGTGGCTCGGAGCTTGGCTCGGGCGGCCGTGACACGGGCGGTGGTGACCCCTGCGCGGCCGGCAAGGGCTTGGGCGCTGCGGCGGATGATGCCGGAGGTTTTGTCGCCACCGCTACCGCCACCGGTGCGGACTTTGGTGCAACCGGTACCAACGCTGGTGCTGGCTTGGATGTGGCCGGCAGGGACTGCTGCGCGGGCTTCGTCACTGCTGGCACCGGCACCGGCAGCGCGACCGGTGCGGAAACACCTGGCACAGGCTTCGGCACGGCCGGGCTCGACACCGGCCCGGCGGACGGCTTCACCGGCGCGACTGGCGCTGGAATGGGTAACGGTTTCACGTCCTCGCGTCGCCCAGGCGCGCTGGCGGGCGTGGCAGGTGCCGGAACGGAAGCCAGCGCGACCGGCGCCGACGCGAGCGCTTGCGGCGCGGCGGGCCCGACCGGGACGGGTCGAATGGCAGGGGGCGGCGCCACCGTCGACACCATCCCCGACGCTGGTGTCGCCAGCTTCACTACCGCAAGCGGTGTTGTGGTGGAGGGTTTGAGGGCCTTGCGCGCAGCGTCATCGAGCGGCCGGCCCGGCTGCAAGGCCAATTGCGCCAGTTGGTCCGCCAGGCTGGCGGCCACCGGGGCAGGCGTGTTTCGTGCCACGACGGCGCGCTCGAGCACCCGTGCAGGAGGCGTGCCACCGGGCCCTGCGGCGCCATGCCCGCTGCGCACGGTCGGGGCCACCAGCGCGCTGCCGGTCGCCGGGCGGACTCCCATCTGCTCTGCCGACACCACGACGGCGGCGCGTGCGACCGGCTGCGACTGCACGAATGTGGCCGCCGGCACCGCGACCACGGCACCCGGAACGATGCGGTTGGCATACACCACCGTGTTCACATTGGAAACGTTGTTGTTGACGACCGTGTTGTTGATCACGGTGTTGTTCACCACCGTGTTGTTGACCACAACGTGGCCGCGATTGACCCGTTCGACATAGTCTCGGCTCGCCTGGTAGGGCGGCTGGTACACCTCGCGCGGCGCCAGTGGGAACCAGGCCACACCGCCGACCTGGCCACTGGTGCCGGTCACACGAAAATTGTCGCCGCCAACGAAGGCGACCAGGGCGGGGGCATACAGGGCCGGTGCGCGGGCCGGGCCGGGGACCCAGCCCCAGGTGCCGCGCATGTTGGCCCAGCGCCCGTAGTGGGAGACTGCATAACCCCAGGGTGCGTCATCCACCCAGGTCCAACCCCAGGGATCGATCCAGGCCCAGTGGCCGTCCCGATAAGGCGACCAACCCGCCGGGACGCGGCTCGGCACCCACACATTGCCGTAAGACGGATCGACGCGCCAGACACCCTTGTCATCAAGGTCCTGGTAACCGACCACGTCGCGTGAGACATAACGTGCCGACGCGGACCGGTCGAAACGCCGGTCGCGCTCGGCCACCCAGCGGTCAAATGCGTCCGGCGCCGGCTTGGCAAAGGTCTCGTAGTCGCGCAGGCCGGTGCCACGGAACCGGTACGGCTGGCGCGCATCGATGGTATAGGCGGCACCCACGCCGTAGGCCTCGCCCTGCCCCTTGCGCACCAGGATATCGGTGAATGTTCCGTCGGGGTCCACCGTGATCCGGTAGTTGCCACTCTTGCGCAGTGTGAAGGCCAATTGGGGGGTGTCGATCTCGACCACCTGGTGGAGGCCCAGGTAACGCACATTCACGTTCAAGGTGCCCTGCGTCAACTGCAATTGGGCCACCCGGTCATCGATGTTGAGCACGGTCACACTGGTATCGGCGGCCATGCGCACCATCGCGCCCGCAGCCTGTATTTCGGCCCGGCCGTCGGCATCGGTCCACAGGCGATCGCCCATTGACAGGGGCCGGTTGACACTGGCCTGGACCCAGGTGGACTCGCCGCCGGGCGCCAGGCTGACGGCACCACTGGTGTAGCCGAGGCGCGCCACACGCGCCGGTGGATCGGCCCGTGCCGCCGTCACACACAAAAGAGCGGCGCCTAGCGCCAGAACGGCGAACCAACGACGGGATTGAAATGTCATGGGTTTTCCCCTGAATGAATTCTTGCTCTCCAGTGTGAGGCTGCAGTGCGTGCCGGTATGTGCGTTGGCACACGGATGTTTCGAGGCTTGCCATGTGGGATACCGCACAGACGGCGTCATCCACAGGTCCTAAAAATAGCCGCATGATGCACCTTCAAGACCCGACACACACGCCGTTGAACGCTCCTGTGGGCCACCGTTTGGCCTTTCCGCCCACCCTGCCAGGGCTGCCGCGCCAGGAGGCTGAAGTGGCCCCGACCCAGCGCTGGCGAGAAGCGCTGACCCTGATTGATCGCCATCTGTCGTACACGCGGCGTCAACTCCACGCGGGCGACAGCATTCAGAGCGCCGGGGCCGACTTCAATTGCTTGCATCTGGTGCATTTCGGGGCCATCAAATCCGTCGTGGTGGCTGCCAACGGCAGCCACCAACTCGCCGGCCTGCACCTCAAGGGAGACTGGATCGGCTTCGACGGCATTGCGTCGGGACAGTGCGCCTGCGACGCGTATGCGATGGACACATCGGAAATATGGAGCCTGCGTTACGTGGTGCTGCTCAAGACGGCCGAGCGGGTTCCGGAAATCGCCCACGCCCTGTATGCGGCCATGAGCGGGCAACTCGCGTACGACCGCGCCTGGCGCTTTGCGCTGGCGACCATGCCCGCCGATGCGCGACTGGCGGACTTTCTGCGCTCATGGGCGCGTTCACTCGCGCTGCGCGAGCTGCGCACCGATCACATCACCCTGCGCCTGACACGCGCCGAGATCGGCAACTACCTGGGCATGACACTGGAGACGGTCAGCCGCTCTTTCACGCGCCTGGCCGAACTCGAATTGATTGCCTTCGAAGGCAAAGGCCGGCGGCATTTCACGATTCGCGACGTGGCCGCTCTGGAAGCGTTTGTCGATGGCAAGACAACCCCCTGCCCGACCGCGGCCTTGCCCTTGCAATAAAAGAAGCCGACGGTTCGCCAACACACAGACGTCGGACCGGCGCCCCGCTACGGTCGAGCCATGCACCCCACCCCCATCTCACCCAGGGCGCCGCGACCGGCCTCTGCGCCCCCAGCCATGGCCCAGCAAGCCGCCCGCACCGCGGACCAGCAATTCATGCTGATGCTGGATGCCTTCCGAAGTACCGGCGGCGTGGCCACGGCCGAAGAGGTGGCCCTGTTGCTGCAGCGCCACCTGGCCCACCATGACAACGCCCTGGCCAAATGGATCGCGGAGCGCGACGTGATTTGTTTCGACTGGCAGGGCCGCCGATGGATCCCGTGGTTCCAGTTCAACCGCCACAGCCTCCACCCCCATCGGCAGTTGCGTCAGGTACTGGCAGAGCTCAATGCGGTCTACGACCCCTGGGAGCTTGGCAACTGGTTCGCCACGCCCAACCCGTGGCTTGCGGATTGCCTGCCGGTGAGTTTGCTGGTGGCCGACCTGCCAGGCGTATTGCACGCCGCGCGCGCCGACCGATTCATCGCCAACGGCTGAGCTTGCCAAAGCGAGACCGGCAGCCCCCATGATCGACACCCCCGAGCGCCTGCGGCTGCTGTCCGATGCGATGCACGGCCTCCCTTTGCCGGGCGCGGCTGACATTGACGTCGATACGGCGCAGGTACAGGCCCTGATGTACGGCTCGCTGATTCTGGAGCCGCACATCGGCTACCACCGGGCCGCACAAATCGTCAGCTTCGCGCACGCGCATGGTCAGAGCCTGCGATCGGCATCGTTGGCGCTGGGCATTCTCAGCGCAGAGCAATTCGAAACATGGATGGACGCGGGTCTGCGGGGCTGAAATAGAAACCGTGGACGTTCGCTAACGCACAGAACCGGACCGGACGACGACTTACGCTTGAGACCCAACACACCAAGGAATTTTCATGAACAAAACACTCATCGTTATCGCTTTTTTCGCCGTCGCGGGCCTGAGCGCCTGTGACCGACCCACCGTGGTCACCGTTCCGGCCACACCGGTTGTCGTTCCCGGACCTGCGGGCCCTGCCGGCGCCACAGGAGCCACCGGAAGCACCGGAAGTACGGGCAGCACCGGTTACACGGGTGCCACGGGCGACACCGGTGCGACCGGCAAGTCGGGTTCCGGCACCACGGTCATCGTGATGCCGCCCGCGTCGGCACCGTCGAACTGAAGCACTTGCACCCCCCCCTCAAGGAGAACCTCATGAGCCTCGGACCAATTTTGCTGATTGTCCTCGTGTTGATGCTGATCGGGGTCTTCCCCGCCTGGCCGCACAGCAGCGGCTGGGGCTACGGCCCGGTCGGAGGACTCGGCCTGGTGCTGATCATCGTCGTAGTGTTGCTGGTGACCGGCCGCCTTTGACGACTACGCCCTCGGCACCCACACCGCATCACTGGGCCTGGCGGCATCGGCAGGCACCCGCCTGCCGGCGCGTTTTGCACAAGGTATGTTCATCGGCCAGCGCGGGTCGTGGAACCGCGACCCGCGCAGTGGCTACAAGGTGATCTTTGTTCCCTTTGCGGCGGGTCAACCTGCAGGGGAACCACTGGACGTACTCACCGGCTTCCTGAGCCCGCAAGGGCGGGCTTATGGCCCGCCGGTGGGTGTCGCGCTCGATGCCCGAGGCGCGTTGCTGGTGGCCGACGATGTCGGCAACCTGGTCTGACGCGTCAGCGCGCAGCAGCGCTGACAGGTTGTTCGGTCGCCAGGCCGGCCGCCAGGCGAAGCAGCGCAGTGGTGTGTTGCCGTTGCTGCGCGCGCATGACCAGCCCGGCCGCGCCATCCAGGCAGCTCTGTACCAGCTCGGGCACCAGCAGGGGAATGTTCTTGACGGTCTGCTCGCCCTGGTCTTCAAAAGCCGCCTGCACCTTGCCAAGCACCGCTGTATGGATGGACTCCGACACCGAGACCCCGCCCGGTTCGGCCAGCGTCTGCAAGCGCGCAGCAATGTTCACGCCGTCACCGTACACGGTGCCGTCGGCTTTCTCGATCACATCCCCCAGGTGCACACCAATGCGAAAGCGCATGCACCGGTCTCCCGTGTCCTGGTCCGGATGCAATTCCAGCTGCACGGCCAGCGCCGCCGCCACGGCGCCCGAGGCGGTCTCGAAAACTGCCAATACCGAGTCACCCGCCATGTCGATCAATAACCAGTCACCACCTGGCCCCGGATCTCTCCGCCCGGGTTGGCTGCCGTATGCAGGTTGATGTACCACTTGCCCGCCAGCAAATCGCTCGTCTGTGCCGGTGTCAGGATCACGCTGCCGCTGATCGGGCTGGCCAGGCTCCCGGTGAACGGCACGGCCACCGGCGCATTCTGTCCGGCCATGGCCGGGCCATGGAAATGCCCGCCGGTCACCGGGCCACTCAAACCGGAATAGGTGACCGTCCAGCGCAACAGGTGGGTGTCGATGTTGTAACTGGTCTCTGCGCTCCCGGTTCCGGCGCTGTTGACCAGCGGAACTTCACCGGCCCCCGAGAGGCTGGTCAACATGGTGCGTGTGCCCGACAACGTGGGCGTGATATTGCAGGCGGCCAAGGCCAGTACGCTGGCCAGCAAGGCGGATTTGGCGGCAGTGGGGAATCGGATCATGAGAGAACTCCTGACAGGTTGAAAAAACTAACGGGGAATGGTGACGGTGCCGGCGGGCGACGCACCCTGGATGCGAAACGAAAAGCGGCGCGTGAGTGCCAAGCCTGCCTGAGCAAACAACAGCAGTCCGATGACAGACGGCTCTGCGCCTGTTGCGCCACGGCGTCGGCCTGGTGCACTGCGCCCAGCACGGTGATGCTGCCCAGGCCTGGAATGGCAGGCCCTGGCCACACACCCAGATCTCCCGCCACCGTGGTCGGGCCGGTGGGGGTGACCGTGGAAGCACCCAGCACCGCGAAAGCCTGTGCCGAGCCCAGAATCGGGGCAGCACTCACCGGCAAGATGCCTATGGCGCGCAGGAACCTGAGCAGAAATGCGGTCGTGAGACGGGCGTTGCACATGGTGGGTTTTCTTATGCGCCAGCGTTGCACGAACAGGCCGTGCTGTCCGTGCGATAACGCACGAACGCCGGCATGATGCAATGCGGCCACGACTGTCCAGCGTGACCTGCTCGCGGCATGGCGATCAAGCGGCGCCGCACCGCTTGTGAACCCGTGGCGACCATGCCCTCCATTGACCTGGTCAGACCTTGCCGGCCACCGGGTACAACGCTGCGGCGGCCGCAGCCGCATCACGCATGGCCAGCCAACGCCGGTCGAAGTCTTCCACGAAGGCCGCACATTCCACTGCCAGCCCGCTGGCGCGCTCCAGCAGCGAGGCAGCGGCCAGCAAGGGGGCCTTGAAGGCGCGAGCACCTAGCAGGTCGCTGTGAATGGCGTCGGGCGAAAGATCCACAGACAAAAGGATGGCAGCTGCACGTTGCAGCAGCCAGCCCAGCAGGGCATTCATGTCGGCGCCCAGCCAATCCCTGGCGATGACCCGGTGATCGTCACGCAGCAGCATCGGCCGCGCATCCGCGAGCCCGGCGTCTTTGACCCCATCGCAGGTCGATTGCGCCGACCTGGCCAGCCACTCCCGCACGCTCACGTAGTCATGCGCCAGGTCCGCCAGGTTCTGGGCCAGTGCCTGGGCTCCGTCGGGCACCTGAGCGCCCTTGAGCAAGAGAATGTCGAGCTGCATGCCATCGACGTCCACCACGGAGACGTCCAGGCATGCCACAGGATCAAAGCGTGAAATTTCGATCAGTTCCTCGGCGCGGTCCCAGACCTGCGACAAGGCGCGCAGTGTGGCGGCTGCCGCGCGAATACTGTCTGGCCCGTGGAGCGGCCAATGGGCACAGAAACGGGCGCGTATGGCATCTGCGGGCGCCACGAACGGCGCCACGGCCAACCGAGGAATCCCGACCATGGGGTGCACCAGGCGCACGTGCCGCGCCTGCCCTCCCTCTTGCCGGCGCTCGACCAGCGGAAAATGGTTCACATGGCTGGCGCCCATCACATCGTGTCCGTCAGGGTATCGCATGCAGCAAGTTGGCGTCGAGGGTGGGCAAACATCAAAAGCGGTGGCTTGCGGATGAAACGGACGTTCATGGAGAACTCTTTCAGATTGGATGGGCCTTCAGACCCTGTCAGTGTCGCGTGACGACGCCCCGGGCGCTGTAGGAGAACATCGGGTTCGCAGGCAGGCGGCTGGCGCGGTCACATGTATTTGGCGAGTGTTCGCTGGCGCACCGACAGCACGTGCCAGACACGCCATCATTCGGCGCTGAAAAAGGCAATTCCTGCCGACGTCCGCCTACCGAGGAGCATCCCGACATGCCTGTTGCCACGACTCTCAAGCCCTCTTCCATTTTGTACTCGTCGATGCACAGACCGAGCGCGGGGCACTCGCCAAGTGGTCTCGATGGGCTCACCTGTCCAGGCTGCGGGCAGCACAGCCTGAAGCAGATTCACCGGCGCAACGTCGACAAACTCCTGTCGCCGTTCGTGACCTTGCGGCGCTTCACCTGCCGTCACCGGCAGTGCCAGTGGGTTGGCAACATCACCCGGGCTCCAGCTCGGCCGACGCAAAACGCGAATTCGCGCACCCACTTGCTGGTCCTGTGCGTGGCACTCCTGGTGCTGATGATCGGCGTGGACTTCCTGCGCATATGAGGAGAACGCCTGTCCAGGTGTCACCCATCACATTGCCACGCACCTTGAAGGCGCGCAGCCGGCCCACCGACAGCGCCCTGCAACGGCATGTGTCCTTCATTGATGACAACGGCGATCGCGGCGTGAACGTCGCCGAATGCATCCGCGGGCTCAAAGCCCTGGGCATGCCGCTTGGTGTGGCCGAGACATTCGCGATCACCATCATTGCGCCCTTGAGCAGCCAGACACGTGGCTCCGCCGTGGCGATGAATGTCGACGTCGACAAGATTCACAAGGGCATCCACGAAGGCGACACCGGCATCCTCGACAAGCGGAGCAGGCTCAGTGCCAAACGCTTCGAAAAGGTGTTCGGCGTGCGCGCCACGACCGATCTGGGTGGTGGCAAGGCTTTCACCGCAGCCGATCTCATCGGCATGGTGAATGCGAACAGCCACACGCTTTTTGGTTACCTGGCGGCCACTGCGGAGTGGCAGTTGTTGCTGGCGCTGGCAGCAGACACACAGGCCCGGCACGACGGCCGGAACGTCCCGGCCCTGAGTGTGGCGCGGATCAGGGCCTTCTACAACGGCACGCTGTTCTACCAGCTTGCGAAAGAGCGAGCCCGCAAGGTGTGAGTGGTGGTGTGGGAGCGAGCAAGCTCCGTTCGACAAGCTCAGGGCGAACGGACTTGTGTAGATGGCGTTGCACATGGCAGTATGGGCGTTCACACAACTCCTACTCCGTTCGGGCTGAGCCTGTCGAAGCCGCCTGCCCTGAGCTTGTCGACGCCGCCCGATCTGACCCTGGGCACCGCGATATGTGCAATACGCACGATTTCTGCGGCAATGTCTTCCGGCGCCAGCACCAGATCGATACAGCCGCTGGCGATGGCGCTTTGCGGCATCTCGGGCTGGCTCGCCGTGCTGAGTTTTTGCGCAATGGTGATGCCGCCCACTTCCTGGATGCCGCACAGGGCGGCGGATCCGTCGCCGTCGTAACCGGACACGATCACGGCGATCAGCTGGCCGTCCCAGTACTGCGTCAGCGAGTGCAGAAAAACCGTGATCACATCCGGCCAGCCGCTCGGCTTGGAGATCGGCTTCAGCAGAAATGCGTCGTCGTCCACTTGCAGGTCCCGGTTGGCCGGGATGATGTACACGCGGTTCGGCACGATCTGAAGTTGGTCGGTGATGAGTTCCACCGGCATGCTTGAAAAACGAGGCAGGATGTCATGGAGTTGCGTCGGCATCAGCGTGATGTGGTTCACGATGACGATCGCCACCCCCATGTCGGGCGGCAGGTGCGTCAGCAGGCGGATGTACGCGTCGAGACCGCCGGCGGAGCCACCCACACACACCATCGGGAAATTCGTCATGGCATGGCTCCTGTGCGATGCGGTACCCGTTTTTCAAAGGCGCATCGGCTCGTGCCAGCGTCTAGCGCAGTCGCAGCAGCAGGCCCAGCAGGAAACCGCCCGCCGCGGCAACACCCAGCGCCTGAACCGGCTGCTCGCGCACGTAGGTGCTGCAGTTCCGCGTCCAGGTGGAGCGCAGGGCATCCAGACGCCCGCCGACCGCCTCGAGCGAGGCGCTGGCCTTGGTGGCTGCGGCGGTCATCGTGTCTGTGGCCCCATGGGCACCGGCGGCCCACTGGTCGACAGCCGGACGCACGACGCCGGACGCCCGGTCGATGGCCTGGTGAACGCCGCTGCCGGCGTTGGCTACCGTGCGTGACAGGGTGTCACCCGCTGTTGCAAAATCCGTGACATTGCTTTCTTGCATGGTGGCTCCCGATCAGTTCTTGCCGAACTTGGTCTTGGCAGTGATCATGCAGCTGGCTTTGGCGTCACCGGCCAGGGCGTCGCACTTCTCGGCGGCCACCTTGTAATCGGCATCACGTTTGGCTTGCGCCGCATCGACCTTGGCCTCACCGATCTGCTTGCTCATCTTGGCGTCTGCCATGCTCTTGACGCGCGCGGCCTTGGCTTCCTTGATGCAGACGTCCTTCGGGTTGCCAGCCAGGTCGTCGCAGCGCTCTTTGGCTACACCGTACACGGCATCGGCCTGTGCTTCGCGGACCTTGATCTGGTCCTTCGGTTTTCCGGAGTAGCTGTATTGCAACTCGGCCTTGGCAATCTTTTCCTTGCCTTTGGCGTCTTCGATGCAGATGTCCTTGGCATTGGCAGTCAGGGACGCGCACGCCGCCTTGTCGGTCTTGTACTGCGCGCTGATACGGGTCTTGCCGGCGCTGAAATCGGCTTTGGAGATCGATTGCGCCTGGACCGACGAGAAGGCCAGAATGGCCGCAACGATCAGAGTGGTTTTCAAATGGAGATGGTGTGTCATGGGGATGGTTCCGGGTGTGGGTTTGAAGGTGTGAAGACGTGCCCTGGACAGGACAGGCAAGCAGTATCGAATCGGCACCCTTGCATGCACAGCAGACTGCAACGCAATCCGGGGTAGTCAATGTCCTACGCGCACTGCGCCGGCGCCTTCGCCACACACGCTGCGGGCCCCTATGTGCGCCAGCGCACAGAAGAAAACCACCCACCCTGCCATTGTTCGTCCAGCGGCAGGCGGGCTTGCACCTGCTGCACTACTTCACCAGGAAACTCTCATGCTCTACACCATCGCCATGGTCCTCCTCGTCCTCTGGCTGCTGGGACTCGTCACGTCCACCACCATGGGAGGATTCATCCACGTCTTGCTCGTGATCGCCATCGTCGTCGTGTTGTTGCGCGTGATCAGCGGGCGCAGGGTCCTGTAGCGGCGCTCAAACTGCAGAGGCAGGCGGCGCGGCGCCGGCGGTATCGACAAACGTGATGACGGCACCGTCGATCACGTTGTCCAGCCGACGGTAAGGCATGATGCGCACCGTCAGGCTGCGGCCGTCGTTGGTCTCGATCTGCTTCTCGCTGAACACCAGTGTGCGCAAGGTCTCCTGCGCGTCGTCCTGCAGGTTCGGGTATTGCAGGCTGCTGGTCAGATCGCTCAGCGGACGTCCGACATCGCTGTCGCGCAGGTTCCCGCAGCGGCTGTACCGTCACATCGACGCTCCGAACCGCGCCCGGCACCTTCATCTTCAGGCCGTGCAACTGCACCGTCTCGCGCTGCAGGGCCACTTGTTTCAATGCATCGGCAATCTGCATGCGCAGGCCTTCGCGCACCATGGCGTGGAAGTTCCAGTCGGCCTTGCCTGCGGCGGGCTCCAAGTATTTGCCGGTGCGCCCGCTGATACAGACGATGGCGCCGGCCTGGTTGACTACCACGGCAGGTGACGCATACACGTGCAGCAGCACGCGGTCGGCGGCCTTTTGCAGTTTCTCCCCGGGCTGCTCCGCAAGTGTATTGGTGGGCACGGCAAGCTCTCTTTGAGGCGTGACAAAGGCGGGAACGAATGCACCAGGAAGTCGGGGCCGGCGCCGGGTGAATGGCGGGTTGAGCAACACGTCCTTCTCGGCAAACAGCACCATATCGCGGTTCGGCCGACTTTTGCAGGTGTCACACACCATGCACCACGCTGATCTCGGTGTTGGGTGGAATCACATAGACACAATCCGGCTCGGCCAACTTCAGGTGGTCGGCCTGTGGCACCAACATGCTGGTGACACGCTGCAGCAGCTCGGCCAGCTTGGCTTTCTGCGTCGTGTGTCCAGGTGCTGCATCACCACGTAGGCCATGCCGCTGGTGGGCTGAATCTGCACCAGGAAGTGCTCCACGGCCGACAAGCCGCCGGCAGAGGCGCCCAGGCCCCGATGCGGGGCCTGCCCGGCGGCGCGACCAGAGGAGCTGGTGCCAATGACAGCATCCATGGTGCAATGAGGGCGGTCGCAGATTGTGCGTGCAGTGGTAGTCGTCAGGCTGGCTGGCCTGGTACCTCGCTCGGGGTGGCGTCCATCAGGATATGACCAGAAACGACGTTCCGTCGGTCGACAAACTGGCGACGAGCCTGAACCCGCGCGATCCGCCCATGCCAGCTGCCGCTGGCACATCGCAACTTGCACAGGCACCCACAGTGCGCAAGCGCTGCGGCAGGTCCATCACCGCCGACCCACCGGGCTCTGCCAGCAGGCTGTCGATGCGGAGGCCAATGTGAGGGCGTCACTGGCGCTTGCGAGGCTGCTTGCCAGGTTGTGCAACAGTGTCAGCGCCTGCGCGCCGGTGGACCAGCCTTGGCCTGGTGCCACGGTGGCGCCATTGAGGCGCCTTTCCGCGCTCGCGCGCAAATGTACCGGAGGTCTGGGTTCGAGGGTGGGTCGGACATGGCATCCTCCGCTTGTCTTGCTGCGGTCAGGCTCCCATACTCAGGCACCTGGCGCGCAGCAGGTGCCAAAGCAGGGAAAACCGTGCGTGGCGCCTAGCGTGTCGCGTCTTTCACCAATTGCTTGGCGTCGCCAACCACCTTCTGGGACTTGCCTTCGGCTTGCTTGACCGCGCCCTTGACCTGTTGCTCGGTGCTGCCGATCACTTCGCCGACCTTTCTCTGCGCTTTTCCGACGGCTTCCTTGACGGTTCCCTTGACTTGATCCTTGTTCATGCTGAGTCCTTCCAAGTTGGTGTGAGATAAACAGGATGCATTTGCATCCTGATTGAAGATTACGTGCGGTGCACTTTTCGCTCTGTTCGATTGCGCACATAGGCGGGCCGGGCGTATTTGAACCAGAGCCCGCCAATGGAGGATACGCAACGAACCCGAACGGTGCCCTGGGCCCTTCGACAGGCTCAGGGCGAACGGCTTTGGTTGACCTTTGCGAAATTCATTACACCGTTCGGGCTGAGCTTGTCGAAGCCTGTCCTGAGCCTGTCGAAGGGCCGCCTGCCCTGAGCTTGTCGAAGGGAGCTTGTCGAAGCCTGCAGCCC
>JAYVRP010000916.1:0-3679 GCA_043776215.1 Rhodoferax sp.
TGAACAAATGGCAATGAACGAAACCACCACGGAGTCCGGCATCATCCTGGACCGCCGTCAACTGATTCTCGGCGCCTCCGCGCTGGGGCTTTCCACGACGTTTGGAGCCCTGCCTGCCATGGCCCAGGGCACCCCCAAGAAAGGCGGCACGCTGCGCATGGGCATGGAAGGCGGCTCGCCGTCCGACAGCCTGGATCCGCTCACCTACGCCGACTCCATCCCGATCAACATGAGCCTGATGCTGTGGAACAACCTGGTCGAGGTGAAGGACAACGGCGATGCCTCGGGTGAACTGTTCGAGAGCTGGGAAGCCAAGCCGGGCGCAGCCGACTGGACCTTCAACATCCGCAAGGGCATCACCTTCACCTCCGGCAAGACGCTGGATGCCGATGACGTGATCTATTCGCTGAACCTGCACCGGGGCGAAACCAAATCGCCGGCCAAGGTGTTGCTCGCCGACATCTCCGATATCAAGAAGATCAACGCCAACCAGATCCAGATCGTCATGAAGCAGGGCAATGTGGACCTGCCGTTCAACCTGGCGGACTACCACCTGATCGTGGTGCCCAACGGCTTCAAGGACTGGGCCAAGCCCGACGGCACCGGCGCTTTCACTCTGGAAGAGTTCCAGCCTGGGGTGCGCGCGGTGTTCAAGCTCAAGCCAGGCAAGTACTGGAAGCCCGGCCGCGGCAACTTCGAACGCGTGGAACTGCGTTATATCGGTGATGCAGCCACCCGCACCCAGGCTTTGGTGACGGGTCAAGTGGACCTGATCAACCGTGTGGATCCCAAGACCGCAGGGCTGCTGGGCAAGAACAAGGCGTTCAAACTCGGGCGTACCGCGGGCATGGGCAACCGCTTCTGCTTTGTCGCCCATACCGACAAGGACCCGTTTACCAACCGGGACCTGATGCTGTCCCTGAAGTACGGCATCGACCGCAAGAAGATCATCGACAACGTGTTCTCGGGTTACGCCTCGATGGGCAATGACAACGCCGTCGGCCAGCGCATGAAGTTCTACGATCCCAAGCAGACGATGAACCCGTACGACCCGGACAAGGCGAAGTTCCACTACAAGAAGTCGGGTCACAGCGGGCAGATCGAGTTGCAGGTGTCCGAAGGTGCGTTCACCGGCGCGACCGACTCGGCCGTCATCTTCCAGGAGTCGGCGAAGAAAGCCGGCATCAATATCGACGTAAAACGCGTCTCGGGCGATGGTTACTGGGACAACGTCTGGCTCAAGCAGCCGTTCTGCGCCGTGTACTGGGGCAACCGACCCACCATCGACAACCAATTGACCAACATCTTCAAGTCCGGCGCCGCCTGGAACGACACCCACTTCAACAACGCCGAGTTCGAGAAGCTGCTGGTGGAAGCCCGCGTCGAACTGGACCAGAAGAAGCGTGGCGACATGTATGCCCGCATGCAGAATCTGGTCTCTCAGAACGCCGGCATGCTGCACTTCTGCACGCAGGACTACCTGGATGCGCACACCACCAAACTGCAGGGGCTGACCCCGTCAGGCCGTTACGACCTGGGTGATGGTCGCATTGCGGAAAAAGGCTGGTTCGCCTGATGTTTTGAAACACGGTACGGATTGACCATGGCGTCGGTCCGCATCGGCCGCGCATCCGCCTGAGGCGCTTTTTGGTTCACTGGTAACGGGGGCTGAAAAGCGCTCTTTTTTTTGGAAGGTCCATCCATGTTGCGACTGATCGTCAACCGGCTGCTGTTGGGGGTGGTCACACTCTTTGCAGTGTCCGTCCTTATTTTTGTCTGTACACAGATCCTGCCGGGCGACGTCGCTTCCGCGGTGTTGGGCCAAGGTGCCACGCCGGAGGCGCTGATCGTATTTCGCCGGGAACTGGGCCTGAACGACCCGGCCTACCTGCGTTACTTCCGATGGCTTTGGGGTGCCCTGCACCTGGACCTTGGTGTGGCCATGACCAACAAACGCGTCATCATCGACGAATTGGCGCCACGCCTGTACAACACTTTGTTCCTGGCCGGTTACGCCGCGATCATCGCGATCCCGGTCTCGGTCGGGCTCGGTATCCTGGCGGCCATCAATGAGGGCAAGGCCGTTGACAAGACCGCCAACGTGCTGACACTCATTGCCATCTCCATCCCCGAGTTCTTCATTGCCTACCTGCTGATCATCCTGTTTGTGGTCAATCTGGAGTGGTTTCCGTCCTTGGCCACGGTGTCTGCGGGGATGAGCTTTTCCGAACGTGTGTATATCACCACCCTGCCGGCCTTTGCACTGATGCTGCTGGTGTCTGCGCACATGTTGCGCATGACGCGCAGTTCGGTGCTCTCGGTGATGTCGAGCGCCTACATCGAGATGGCATTTCTCAAGGGCGCCACGCGCTCCCGTGTGATTTCGCGCCATGCCTTGCCCAACGCGGCGGCGCCCATCATTACTGTGGTGGCGCTCAATATTGCCTACCTGGTGGTGGGCGTGGTGGTGCTGGAGTCGGTGTTCATCTACCCGGGAATCGGGCAATTGATGGTCGATGCGGTGTCCAAGCGCGATGTGCCGGTGATCCAGGCGTGTGGCCTGGTCTTTGCCTCCGTCTTCGTGGTGCTCAATACATTTGCCGACGTGATGGTGATCCTGGTCAACCCACGCCTGCGGCACAAACGCTGAGAAGGATGCGAGCATGAAAATATTCGGACACAAACCCACCTCCACGGCCTGGATCGGCTTGGGCATCATTGTGGTCAACTTGTTCATCGCGATTTTCGGCCCCTTGTTTGCGCCTTACGAGCAGTCGCAGACCGTGGGGGCCACCTGGGACACACCGTCTGCCGCCATGCTGCTGGGTGCGGATCAAATCGGCCGGGACATGGTGACCCGGTTGATCTACGGGGCGCGCATGACGATCGGTGTGGCACTGGCGACCACGGCCATTTCCTTTTTCATCGGCATCACCCTGGGGTTTACTGCCGCAGTGCTCGGGGGCTGGGTCGACAACATCATTTCGCGAACCGTGGACGTGATTCTTTCGATCCCGCTGCTGATTCTTGCGTTGATCATCCTGGGCGTGTTCGGGTCGTCGATTCCGGTCCTGATCCTGACCATTGCCGTGCTCGATTCGACGCGCGTGTTTCGCCTGGCGCGCGCGCTGGGCATGAACCTCACGGTGCTGGAGTACGTGGAGGCGGCGCGTCTGCGCGGCGAAGGCACCTGGTGGATCATCCGACGCGAAATCCTGCCGAATGCGTCGGCTCCACTGCTGTCCGAGTTCGGCCTGCGGTTCTGCTTCAACTTCCTGTTTATCGCCGCCCTGTCTTTTCTGGGCCTGGGCATTCAACCGCCGTTCGCCGATTGGGGCGGCATGGTGCGCGAGAACTCCGCCGCCATCAACTTCGGCATGCTGGCGCCGATCTGGCCGGCCTTGTGTATCACGACGCTGACGGTCGGTGTCAACCTGGTGGTGGACTGGTTGTTGTCCATCGAAGCGCGGCCGTCGGGCGCGCCTGCGGAACTGTGAGAACGCCATGACCGATCCCAAGAAAATCATCCTCCAGATCAAGGGCCTGCGACTGGAGGGGGTGCGCGCCGGCAACACGATTGTGGATGACGTGAGCGTCACGCTGCATGCCGGTGAGGTGCTGGGCCTGATTGGTGAAAGCGGGGCCGGCAAGTCGACGATCGGCTTGTCTGCCATGTCCT
>JAYVRP010000917.1:0-3679 GCA_043776215.1 Rhodoferax sp.
TCTTTTCGCAATTCGTTACACCGTTCGGGCTGAGCCTGTCGAAGCCTGCAGCCCTTCGACAAGCTCAGGGCGAACGGTTTGGTGGGTGTCGCGAATTCCGAAAACCTCAATAAGCGTTAAGCATTCGCTAAGACGTCGCCGGCACCATGGCGAATTGGTAGGGGCCATGGTTCGTGCGCAAGCACGGCGAAGTGGCGCCCGCCAACTGGAGCAGGGTGTCGGTCAATTGCGCCGCCAACTGCTCCGCCTGCCATCCCCCAAGCTGAAAAAGGAAATTTCAATGAACACAACATCCGCATCCCGCGCTGACGCGCCCGCGGCTGCCGAGGCCGGCGCCAAGGTACTGGTCTGGGATGCCCCGGTGCGGGTTTTCCACTGGCTCATGGTGCTGAGTTTTGCCGGCGCCTACCTCAGCGCCGAGAGCGAACGGTGGCGCCTGCTGCACGTGACTCTGGGGTACACCATGGCCGGTCTGGTCGGGTTCCGGATCGTCTGGGGCCTGTGGGGAACACGTTATGCGCGGTTCTCGAGCTTCGTGCGCGGCCCGGCGGCCATTGCCCGCTATGTCGGGGCCCTGTTGCGCGGGAGTCCGGAGCACCACACCGGCCACAACCCCGCGGGCGCACTGGCAATCGTGGCCCTGCTGCTCCTGACGCTGGGCATCGGCGTGAGCGGCTGGGCGGTGGTCAACGACACCGGTGGCAAGTGGCTGGAAGAGGGCCATGAAGTGGCCGCCAACCTGATGTTGTTCGTTGTGCTGGTGCATGTGGCCGGCGTCGCAGTCGCCAGCTGGATGCAGCACGAGAACCTGGTCGGCTCCATGCTGACCGGCCGCAAGACTGCCCGCCCCGACGAGGCGTTGCGCGGCGCGTGGCGCTCGGTTGCCGCACTGATGCTGGTGGCCGTGCTGGGTTTCTGGTGGCTGCAATGGCACAACGCGCCTGCGGGCGGCATCTGGACCGGCGGGGCGGCCCCATCGGTTGCGCCACGCGACCACGACCGCGACGCCGATTGATGCCCTGGCGCACGACATAATCGCCGCCATGCGCATCCTGCTGGCCGAAGACGATCCACTGCTCGGCGACGGCTTGCGCTCCGGCCTGCGCCTGCTCGGATTCCAGGTCGATTGGGTGCGCGATGGTGATGCCGCGCAGCGCGAGTTGCGTGCCCAGCCCTACGCCGCAGCCGTGCTTGACCTCGGGCTTCCCCTGCTGGACGGTATGCAGGTGCTGGAAACCATTCGTGCCGCCGGTGTCAAGATGCCGGTGCTCATCCTGACGGCGCGTGATGCGGTCCCCGACCGTGTGCGCGGCTTGAATGCCGGCGCCGACGACTACGTCGTGAAGCCGGTGGACCTCGATGAGCTTGCCGCCCGGCTGCGCGCATTGGTGCGCCGCTCCCACGGGCAGCCGCAGGAGCGCCTGGTAGCCCGGGACGTGGTGCTCGACCCGGCCGCTCGCAGCGTCGAGCAGGCTGGCGCGAGCGTCAACCTGTCGCCGCGCGAGTTCGACATGCTGCACGCCTTGATGCTCAACGCCGGCCGCGTGTTGTCGCGCGAGCAACTGCAGCAGCACCTGTACAGCTGGGGTCAGGAGGTCGAGAGCAATACGGTGGAGGTGCATATCCACCACCTGCGCCGCAAGCTCGGCAGTGCGCTGGTGGAAACGGTACGCGGCATCGGTTATATCCTGCGCGGCACCCCATGAAGGGTTCGGCGGGCTCCCTGCAGGCCCGCCTGCTGGTGCTGGTGGTGGGGCTGGTGGCGACGGTCTGGCTGGCGACGGCCCTCATCACGTGGTTCGATGTGCGCACCGAAATCGACGAGTTGCTCGACAGCCACCTGGCTCAGGCTGCGTCGATGCTGGTGGCGCGCCAGATCCATCCGGAAGATGACCGGGAGCATGGCGGCGAAGAGGCCCCGATCGCGAACCGTTATGCGCGCAAGGTCGCCTTCCAGGTGTTTCACGAAGGTCGGCTCGTGCAACGCTCGGCCACGGCGCCCGTGTCACCCATGAGCGGGGAGGCCGGGGGCAAATTCAGGACCGGTTTCGAGACCGTGTTGATCGACAAGATCAGCTGGCGGGTCTATGCCGCTTATGGCGGCGAGAACGATGTGCAGGTCTACGTCGGTGAACGCGTGGGTTCGCGCTCGGCCATCGTCCGCGCCGCCTTGCGCAGCATGTTGTGGCCGATGCTCTTGGCCTTGCCTTTGCTCGCCTTCGCGGCGTGGTGGGCGGTGCGCCGCGGGGTGGCCCCGCTGCGCCGGCTCGGGCACATGCTGGCGCAGCGAGAGCCCCGGTCGCTGCACGCGGTGCGGGTGGAGGGTGCGCCCTCGGAGATGGCGCCCATGCTCGACGCGCTCAACGATTTGTTCGCACGCATTGGCGCCCTGATGGAAACCGAACGGCGCTTCACCGCGGACGCGGCGCACGAGCTGCGCACCCCGATCGCGGCCATCCGCACCCAGGCCCAGGTGGCCCTGGCGCAGGACAACGAGGCCGGCCGGCGCCATGCACTTGAAGCCACGTTGCACGGGTGCGAGCGTGCCAGCCGGCTGGTCGACCAGCTGTTGACGCTCTCGCGGGTCGAAGGCGGCGACGCGCCCGCGATGGAGCCCTTGGACCTCGGTGCGCTGGTGCGCGATGCCGTGGCGGGCCTCGTTCCTGCGGTGATGCGGATGCAGCAGCAGGTCGAACTCGACGCGACGCCGGCCTGCCTGGTGCAGGGCGACGCGGTACTGCTGTCGGTGCTGGTGCGCAACCTGGTCGACAACGCTTCACGCTACAGCCCGCCCGGGGCCAGGATCCAGGTCACCGTGGCGCGCCGCGAGCCGGGGGGCGTGGAACTCCGGGTCGAGGACAGCGGGCCCGGCATGGCCGACGCGGACCTGCAGCGCTTCGGCGAGCGCTTTTTCCGGGTCCTCGGAACCACGCACCCGGGCAGCGGGCTGGGCGGCTCGATCGTGCGCCGTATTGCCTCGGTGCACGGAGCCGACGTGCGGGTCGGCCGCTCGAAGGCGCTGGGTGGGCTCGAGGTGGCGGTGACGTGGGGTGGGCGGGGGTGAGGAGGCGCCAACCGACAGGTGCGCGGCCCTGAGCGCACGCGGTCTGGCCCGACACGGCGCTCGCCGCTTCAAGCGTGACGCCGCCGCGGGTGGCCCGGACAAAAGTTCGTGCGTCGCCCGTGGGCCGGGCACTGCAGCAGGCGCGCCTTCGCCGCGAGGCCGGACAAGAGATATTGCTGCCTACGATGCGCACATGGCAATTCAAGTCTGATAAAAGCGAGGTTCACTGAGCGCCTGTACTTGAATCGTTCGCGCGCCGGCAAGCCAAAGGATATGGACATGCAAAACGCCAGCATTCTCTCTCTCGACTGGAAGCACTGGATCGATGACAACGTGCGACGGGGCTGCACCGGAGATTCGATGATCGAGTCGATGGTCAAAGCGGGTGTCGAGCCGACGGCGGCAGGCAGATGGGTGCAGGAGGCGTTGGCTGCTTCGCTTGTTCCGAAGATCCGGACCGAGGTGGCAGCGCCCGATGGTGCCGCCAGCGCATATGTGTACGAGACTCCCCGCCAGCCTCAGGCTGGCAATCTGATTCGCATCGGCGACCGCGCAGTACGCGTGGCAATGCGGGTAGCGCAGCCGGTGCTTGCGGTTTTCGACGATCTCCTGTCC
>JAYVRP010000918.1:0-3679 GCA_043776215.1 Rhodoferax sp.
GAGCCGGAGATGGTGTAGCCCAGGTTCGCAAGCACTTCGGCAATGCCCGACATGCCGGAGCCGCCGATGCCTACGAAATGGATGTGCCGGATCGCGTGCTTCATGGCCGTGCCAGTTCCTCGCAGGCGGCCACCAGTTCGGCGGTGGCCCCGCTTTTTTGCAGCGCGCGGGCGCGGCTTGCGCATGCGAGCAACTGCGCACGCGTCGTTTGTTGCAGCAGCAGCGCCAGGCGTTCGGGGGTCAGTTCGTCTTGCGGCAGCAGCCAGCCTGCGCCCTGGTCCACCAGGAACTTTGCATTGCGGGTCTGGTGGTCGTCCACGGCCGAAGGCAGCGGAATGAACACCGCCGCTGCGCCGATGGCCGCCAGTTCCGTCACCGTGCTGGCACCGGCACGGCAAATCACCAGGTCGGCGTCGGCAAAAGCCTGCGCCGTGTCGTCGATGAAAGGGGTGAGTTCCGCCTGTACGCCAGCCGCTGCATAACTGGATTGCAAGGCGTCAATCTGCGCCGCGCCGCTCTGGTGCGTCACCGTGGGCCGCTCGCGGGTGGGGATCAGTGCGAGTGCACGCGGAACCGTGTCGTTGAGCACGCGTGCACCCAGGCTCCCGCCCACCACAAGCACCCGCAACGGGCCACTGCGGGATGCAAAGCGCTGCTCTGGTGTGGCGCGCCCGACAAATGCAGCGCGCAAGGGATTGCCCACGCATCGCGCCCGGGCCAGGACGTCCGGGAATGTCGTGAAAACGCGGTCGGCCACGCTGGCCAGCATGCGGTTGGCCATGCCGGCCACCGAGTTTTGCTCGTGCAGGACGAGGGGTTTTCCCAGCAGAACGCCCATCATGCCGGCAGGGAAAGTGATGTAACCGCCCAGGCCGACGAGTACGTGCGGACGCACTTTGCGCATCACCTGGATACTCTGCCAGAACGCGCGCAGCAGGCGCACGGGCAGCAGTGCCAGTGTGACCATGCCCTTGCCGCGCACGCCGCCGAAATCCAGCGCCTCGAACGGGAAGCCCTGGCGCGGCACGAGCTGGCTTTCCATGCTGGGTTTCGCCGCGCTGCCGCGACCACCAAGCCAGGAGACGCTCCAGCCCCGCTCACGCAGGGCCTGGGCCACGGCCAGACCGGGAAAGATGTGACCGCCGGTGCCGCCCGCCATCACCAACGCGCGGCGTTGCACGGCGGCACCGTCTGGCGGCCGGGATGTACTCACCTGCGCCCTCCGTGCATGAGTTGACGGCTTTCAATGTCAATGCGCAGCACCACGGCGATGGCCACCAGGTTGACCAGGATCGCCGAGCCGCCGAAACTCATCAGCGGCAGCGTCAGGCCCTTGGTGGGCAGGGCCCCCAGGTTGACGCCCATGTTGATGAAGGCCTGGAAGCCCATCCAGATGCCCACGCCCTGGGCGACCAGACCCGCGAAAACGCGGTCCAGGGCGATCGCCTGGCGACCGATGTGGATCATGCGCCTTGTCATCCACAGAAACAGGCAGATGACCGTCAACACACCCACCAGGCCAAACTCTTCGCCGATCACGGCCAGCAGGAAGTCGGTATGCGCTTCGGGCAACCAGTGCAGTTTCTCGACACTGCCACCCAGGCCCACGCCGAAAATCTCGCCGCGCCCGATGGCGATCAATGAATGCGACAACTGGTAGCCCTTGCCCAGGGCGTGTTTTTCGCTCCACGGATCGAGGTACGCGAAGATCCGCTCGCGACGCCATTCGCTCAAGGCGATCATGAGCCCGAACGCCACCACCAAAATCGCTGCGATCAGGAAGAACATGCGGGCGTTGACACCCCCCAGGAACAAGATACCCATGGCGATCACGGCAATCACCATGAAGGCACCCATGTCGGGTTCGGCCAGCAACAACAGCCCGACGATGGCCACCGCCAGGCCCATGGGGGCGACGGCGCGGAAGAACCGCTCCTTGACCTCCATCTTGCGGACCATGTAGTCGGACGCATACAGCACCACGGCAAACTTGGCGAGTTCAGACGGCTGAAAGGTAAAAGGGCCCAGCACCAGCCAGCGGCGGGCGCCATTGACACCTTTGCCGATGAAGGGAATGAGCACGGCGATCAGCAACACCAGGGATGCCACGAACAGCCACGGCGCGAGCTTTTCCCATTGGGCGACCGGGATCTGGAAAGCGATCAGTGCAGCCACGAAGGAAATGCACAGCCACATCGCATGGCGCAGCAGGAAGTGGGTGTGGGTGTAGCGGGAGAACCGGGGGTTGTCGGGCATCGCAATGGAGGCCGAGTACACCATCACCAGGCCCCAGGCCAGCAGCGCCACGGTGACCCAGACCAGCACCTGGTCGAAACTGGCCAGCCGCATGGGGGCGCTCGACATGCCGGTGGAGCGCGTGGCCCCCAGGCGCACCGGAAGGCGGTCTGGCACGGTGCTGGACATGGCCGACAACCAGCCACCCAGGCGCCTGAAACTGCCTTGCCCCGCGCTCACGATGCCACCTCCAGATCCGTGCCATGGTCATGCGCCAGGGCCTGCACCGCGTCGCGAAATACACGTGCACGGTGCACATAGTTGTCGAACATGTCCAAGCTGGCGCAGGCAGGCGAGAGCAGCACCGCGTCCCCCGTGCGGGCACGTTGGCGCGCGAGCGCCACGGCGTCCGGTAAGGTGTCGGCGGCGAGCAGTTCCACGCCCGTGCCACGTAATGCCTGGCGGATCAGTGGCGCGTCGCGGCCGATCAGGACCACCGCCCGCGCAAACTGGGCCACCGGCCCCGCCAAGGGCGAGAAATCCTGGCCCTTGCCGTCGCCGCCCAGAATGGCGACCAGCTTGCGCTCGAAGCCGAGCCCGTTGAGCGCGGCCACCGTGGCGCCGACATTGGTGCCCTTGCTGTCGTCGAAATACTCGACATCGCCCACCACACCAATCGACTCCACCCGGTGGGGCTCCCCGCGGTACTCCCGCAGGCCGAACAGCAATGGCGCCAGGGGACAGCCAGCGGCCGCCGCCAGCGCCAGCGCCGCCAAGGCGTTGATCGCGTTGTGGCGACCCCGGATACGCAGTGCTTCGGCCGGAATCAGGCGCTGGATGTGCAACTCTTCGGGTGCCTGCCCCTTGCGCGGCTTGTAGGTCGGGTCCAGGTCCATGGCGCGCACCAGCCAGGACATTCCGTTGGTGTGCTCGATACCGAAGTCGCCCGGGTTTTGCGGCATGCCGGCCCCGAAGCAGATGGCGGCTCGCAGTGGGCGCCCCTTGGCGGCCGGGTGCCGCATGGCCATGACCAGCGGATCGTCCCGGTTGAGCAGCATCAGGGCTTGTTGACCGAACACCCGCGCCTTGGCCTGGGCATAGGCCGCCATCGTGCCATGCCAGTCGAGGTGGTCCTGCGTCACATTGAGTACACAGGCGGCGTCGGGTTCGAAGCCGGTGGGCGAGTCGGCGAGCTGGAAACTGGACAGCTCAAGCACCCAGACCTCCGGCAGACTGGAGGTTTCGAGGTGTTGCCACAGGGTGTCGAGCAGGGTGGGCCCGATGTTGCCCGCCACCGCAACGCTCTTGCCAGCGCGCTCGACCAGCTGCCCGGTCAGGGCGGTCACCGTGGTTTTTCCATTCGTGCCAGTGATGGCCAGGATCTGGGGCTGGTATCCCTGTGTGAGTTTGAGTTGTTGCAGCGCCTGGGTGAACAGGCCGAGTT
>JAYVRP010000919.1:0-3673 GCA_043776215.1 Rhodoferax sp.
GCGGCGAGGCAGCCTGGCTGCGGCCGGAAGGGCGCAGGCCGTATTTCGTGGGTGACCTGACGTCGCTGGTCTACGAGTTCGCGCCATGAACCACCTGTCTGACAGATTGCGGCCACCGCCCGTGCACGTCAGCATGCGATGTGCGGGTTTCCGTTCGAGAAGTTTGGAGGCATGCATGGGACGCGTCTGGCTCAATCACTGCCCTGAAGGCATTTCGGCGTCTGTCAACGTGCAGGAGTTCACTTCGCTGAATGATGAATTGCAGCGCAGTTGACCGGCTACAAGGTCCCTAGGATCGTCGAGTTCCGCACCGACCCATTGCCCAAGTCCAACGTCGGCAAGATACTGCGCCGGTAGCTGCGCCACACGCCAAAACCCCTCGCGAACCCTGCATGATCTGATCGGGGGGAATCATGCTGCACGGGCATCCACCCGACGTGCAGGGGCGTGGTCATTCGCGGGCAGCCTTCCACGCGTTGCCCAGGCGCCTATAAACTGCGACGGTCGCCGGGAGAAGGCAAGCCGAGGAGTTCCGTGACCGCAGACCAGGCATCACAAGGCAATGACGCACGCGCCGCGGTGGACCATATCTACCGCACGGAGTCGCGTCGTGTCTTCGCAACGCTGGTGCGCTTGCTTGGCGACTTCGATCGGGCCGAGGACGCCTTGCATGAAGCCTTCCGCGCCGCACTCGAACAATGGCCGCGCGATGGCGTGCCGGCCCATCCGCGCGCCTGGCTGGTGTCGGCTGGCCGCTTCAAATTGATCGATGCGATGCGCCGCGACGCGCGTTTCGATGCGCTCGACGACGAGCAGGACTTTCCTGATCCGAATACCCTGGACGGCATCACACTCGCCGACGATGCGCTTGAAGATGACCAGCTTCGCCTGATCTTCACGTGTTGCCACCCCGCGCTCGCCCCGGATGTTCAGGTCGCACTCACCTTGCGCGAAGTCTGCGGCCTGACAACCGAAGAAATCGCCCATGCGTTCCTCACACCCGCGCCGACACTCGCGCAACGTATTGTCCGCGCGAAATCGAAGATTCGTGTTGCCCGCATTCCGTATCACGTCCCGGCCGCCGACGAGCTTGCCGAACGCCTGGAGGCGGTGCTGCGAGTGGTGTATCTCGTATTCAACGAAGGCTACGCGGCATCATCCGGTGATTCACTCACACGGCATGATCTCTCCAGCGAGGCCATTCGCCTGGGGCGTCTGGTGCTGGCGCTAGTGCCAGAACCCGAAGCGCGCGGCCTGCTCGCACTGATGCTGCTCAGCGAATCGCGGCGGATGGCGCGCACCGCAGCGAACGGCGATTTGATTCTGCTGGAAGATCAAGACCGCTCGCTGTGGAACCACGCACAGATCGCCGAGGGGATTGCACTGGTGTCGCAGGCGTTGCCGTCGCGTCGCGCGGGGTCGTACTCGTTGCAGGCAGCGATTGCCGCCGTACACGCCGAAGCGCCCAGCACCGCCGAAACCGACTGGCCGCAGATCGTGGGACTCTATGGCGTTTTGTTGCGGATCGCTCCCTCACCGGTGATCGAGTTGAACCGCGCTGTTGCGGTGGCGATGCGTGACGGCCCACTGGCCGGGCTGGCACTGGTTGACGCGATCCTGGCGCGCGGCGACCTCGTGACTTACCGGTTTGCGCATGCTGCGCAGGCGGATTTCTGTCGACGCCTGGGGCGAACCACCGAAGCACGGGCCGCCTATCGGCGCGCCCTCGGACTCACCCAACTCGCCCCCGAACGGCGATTCCTGGAACAACGGCTCGCGGAATTGCCGCGTTGAGTGAAAAAGATGGCCACCGGGCTGTCGATTTTCACCGGTGCCGTTCGACTACAAAGGGAAGGCAATGGCTTTTCCTGAATTCCTTGCCCGTCGATGCCCTCGTGCGCCCTTCGACAGGCTCAGGGCGAACGGATAGATGCTGCCGCGAAGTGTGGAAACCTCAATAATGAAAGAAGGAGCTATTCATGACCTACGTTGATGGATTTGTCGCCGCTGTCCCCACGGCCAACCGCGCCGCCTATCAAAAACATGCTGAAGACGCTGCGGTCCTCTTCAAGGAGCATGGCGCACTGACGATTGTCGAATGCTGGGGCGATGACGTACCCGAAGGCAAGCTGACGTCGTTTCCTATTGCTGTGAAGCGCAACGACGATGAAACGGTGGTGTTCTCCTGGGTCACCTGGCCATCGCGGCCTGCGCGCGACGCGGGCTGGAAGAGATTGATGGCAGACCCGCGCATGCAGCCTGGTGTCAATCCGATGCCGTTCGACGGCAAGCGGTTGATATACGGCGGCTTTGAGATGATCCTCAGCGTCTAGACCCGGGAGACCCAGATGAAATACCTGTGCTTGGTGTACATGGAAGAACATACGCTGCGCGACATCCCCGACCAGGAGTGCATAGCCTGCGGCGAGGGACTGCGCCAGAACGGCACTCTGGTCGCTGCGCAAGCGTTGCAAGCTGTGCATACCGCAACCACCGTGCGTGTGCGTCACGGCAAGATGTCGGTTACCGATGGCCCCTTTGCTGAAACAAAGGAGCAACTCGCCGGTTTCTACCTGATCGACGCAGCCAACCTGGATGATGCCATTCAAGTTGCAGCGAAGATTCCCCCTGCGCGCGTTGGTAGCATCGAGGTCCGGCCGGTACGCGAACTCGAGCCGGGGTGAGCCAATATATGAACGCGCTGAATAAGAACACGATTTGCCTGTGGTACGACCATGACGCGGAAGAGGCCGCGCGCTTTTACGCCCGAACGTTTCCTGACAGCTCGGTCGGTGCGGTGCACCACGCGCCATCCGACTTTCCTGGTGGAAAGGCGGGCCAGGTCCTGACGGTCGAGTTCACGGTGTGCGGTGTGCCGTGTCTTGGCCTCAACGGCGGCAATGCGTTCAAGCAAAGTGAAGCCTTCTCCTTTCAGATCGCCACTGACGATCAGGCAGAAACTGACCGCTATTGGGACGCGATTGTGGGCAACGGCGGCGCGGTGAGCCAATGCGGGTGGTGCAAGGACAAATGGGGTTTGTCGTGGCAAATCACGCCACGCGTCTTGACCGAAGCAATGGCCACGGGCGGCAATGAGGCGAAGCGCGTGTTCGAGGCGATGATGGAGATGGGCAAGATCGACGTCGCCAAAATCGAGGCGGCGGTGCGCGGCTCGTCGAATCTGAAATTGACCGATGGCGCCCGGAAAATCACTGTCGAAACCCGCGTCCGGGCACCTGTCGCGGACGTGTGGTGTGCCTACACGACACCCGCCGACATCAAGCAGTGGAATGCTGCTTCTGACGACTGGCATACGACAACTGCCGAGGTTGATTTGCGCGTCGGTGGCGAGTTCTCCTCCCGCATGGAAGCCAAAGATGGCAGCATGGGTTTTGATTTCGCCGGAACCTACACAAAGATCGTTGAGCACAGGCTGATTGAGTATTCTTTCGGCGACCGCACAGCACAGGTCGAATTTCTGCCAGGCGAACATGACGTCACGCTGCGCGTGACATTCGATGCGGAAGCAGCCAACCCCATTGAGATGCAACGCGGAGGGTGGGAGGCCATTCTCAAGAACTTCGCCAGGCACGTGGAAGCCAAGCGGGCAAGCGCATGACCATGCGGGCAATTTCACCTGACAACTCCGGGAGGTCCCAAGTCGTGCAACGGA
>JAYVRP010000920.1:0-3667 GCA_043776215.1 Rhodoferax sp.
CCCAGTGCGGCCACTTGCGCCGTCCTGAGGGCAGCTACATCCGTGGTCTCGATGGCCGCCACCTGTGTGGTGCTCAGCGCGGCCAGCCCGGCCGTGGTCACCGCAGCGATTTGCGCGGTACCCAGCGCCACCACCTGGTCGGTGGTGAGCTTGGCGATCTGGCTGGTCTTCAGCGCCGCCACATCCGCCGTGCTCAGCGCCACGATCTGGTCGGTCGTGAGGGCTGCGACCGCCGAAGTCGTCAGCGAGGCGACTTGTGTGGTGGTCAAGGCGGCCACATCCGTGGTCTCCATCGCAGCCACCTGGGTCGTGATGAGGGCGGCAATACCGGCCGTGGTGATGGCAGCCACCTGGGAAGTGCCCAAAGCCACCACCTGGTCGGTGGTCAGCGCCGCCACCTGGGTGGTCTTGAGCGCCGCCACATTGGACGTTGTCAGTGCCACGATCTGGTCCGTCGTGAAGGCCGCCACTTGCGAGGTGCCCAGCGTCGCGACTTGGGCCGTCTTGAGGGCGGCCACATCCGTGGTCTCCATGGCAGCCACCTGCGTCGTGGTCAAGGCGGCAATACTTGCTGTCGTGATGGCGGCCACCTGGGAGGTTCCCAGCGCCACCACCTGGTCGGTCGTGAGGGCTGCTACCTGGCTTGTACCCAGTGCGGCCACTTGCGCTGTCCTGAGGGCTGCTACATCCGTGGTCTCAATGGCCGCCACCTGTGTGGTGCTCAGTGCGGCCAGCCCGGCCGTGGTCACCGCAGCAATTTGCGCGGTACCCAGCGCCACCACCTGGTCAGTGGTGAGTTTGGCGATCTGGCTGGTCTTCAGGGCCGCCACATCCGCCGTGCTCAGTGCCACGATCTGGTCGGTCGTGAGGGCTGCGACCGCCGAGGTCGTCAAGGACGTTACCTGCGCGGTGCTCAACGCGGCGACATCCGTGGTCTCCATGGCCGCCACTTGCGTGGTCGTGAGGGCTGCCACCCCCGCTGTGGTGATCGCGGCAACCTGTGCCGTGCCCAATGCCACGATCTGGTCCGTGGTGAGTGCTGCTAGCGCCGAGGTTCCCAGCGCGGCCACTTGCGCCGTCTTGAGGGCTGCCAGGTCGGTGGTCTCGATGGCGGCGATCTGGGTCGTGCCAAACGCAGCCACACCAGCAGTGGTGATCGCGCTGATCTGTGCCGTGCCCAGCGCCACGATCTGGTCCGTGGTGAGTGCTGCCGTCTGCGCCGTCTTGAGCGCAGCCATGTCGGAGGTCGTGAGCGCCACCACCTGGTCGGTGGTCAGCGCAGCCACCTGCGCGGTGCTCAATGCAGCGATCTGCGCCGTCTTGAGTGCGGCCACATCGGTCGTTTCGATGGCCGCCACTTGGGTGGTGCTCAACGCCGCCACGCCGGCTGTGGTCAGCGCCACCATTTGAGCCGTTCCCAACGCCACGATCTGGTCGGTCGTGAGTTTGGCCACCTGGCTCGTCTTCAAAGCCGCAATGTCCGCCGTACTCAGCGCCACAATCTGGTCGGTGGTCAATGCAGCCACCCCCGAGGTGCTGAGGGACGCCACCTGCGTGGTGCTCAACGCAGCCACATCCGTGGTTTCGATGGCCGCCACTTGTGTGGTGGTGAGGGCCGCCACGTTGGCCGTCGTCAGGGCTGCGACCTGGGCCGTTCCCAATGCCACGATCTGGTCGGTCGTGAGGGCCGCCACCTGGGAGGTGCGCAATGCCGCGATCTGGCTGGTCTTGAGTGCCGCAAGGTCGCTCGTCTCCAGCGCGGCAACCTGCGTCGTGGTCAGGTTCGCCACGCCCGCCGTCGTCATGGCGCCGACCTGCGCCGTCGTCAATGCAACGATCTGGTCTGTCGTCAATGCGGCGACCTGTGTTGTCAGCATCGAGGCGACGTCTGCCGTGGTCAACAACTGAATCTGCGTGGTGGACAAGGCCGCAATTTGCGTTGTTGTAAACCCACTTACATTGCTCATGGTCATATCCTTAGGAACGTGCTCGCCACAACAAAATGCCCGGTGTCGAACCGGTTGGCTGATTCCATTCAGCGCACCGGCACGACACTCGATTCGCCGGACCCGGGCCGATCACTATCAGCTACCAAATCCGGACGAAGTACGCCCCCCACAAACAGTTCGTGGGTTACGCCCGTTCTTACTCAACGTCAATTTGGCTGAAAACTTGAGGGAAATATTGAGACAAGCACCTTGCACCAATAAGGTGCAAGCCGCCAACCCAGGTCAACGCCGGGAAGACCGGCAACGTCAGCCAGGCCTTATGTCTGGCGCGATGGTGACCAGGCTGCGGCCCGGCGTTGCGCTTCCTTGAGCTGCGCGTCGGTAATGCGCGCCTCCGAGCGCCTGCAGTTGTCGTTTGCGGGCCCGTCGCCCCCCAGCGCAGCGAGCACGAACCACTTGTGGGCTTCGATCACATCCACCGCCACTGCATTTCCGGTGGCATACATCAATGCGAGGCGGGACTGTGCACTGACGAGGCCTTGTTCGGCGGCGCGCGCCAACCACTGCAGTGAACGCTGCGGGTCGGGCGCAATCCCCAGGCCCTTGGCACAGGCCAGGGCCAGGTTGTATTGCGCCTCCGCATCCCCCTGTTCCGCGGCCCGGGTCCACCACACTGCCGCCTGCGTCGGGTTCTTCATGCGCGCAAACAAGACACCCAAGGTCGCCTGTGCCGGGCCAAATCCCGCGTCGGCCGCGCTTTGGCACCAGGCAAACGCCTGTTGCACATCCCGCTTGAGCCCCTCTCCGCCACAGGCGTACATGGACCCCAGGTTCCATTGCGCCTTGGCGTCGCCCTGCGCGGCGGCTTTTTGAAACCAGATGAAAGCTTGCTGGAAGTCGGCTTGTACACCCTGGCCACTCAAGAAACACGCACCGAGAGCGCTTTGGGCCGGGGCATAACCCTGCTCGGCCGCCATGCGCCACCAATGGAAGGATTGCGCAACGTCGACCGGCCCGCCTTTTCCCGAGGCGAACTGGTGACCAAGCAAAAACTGCGCCTCGGCGACCCCTTGCTCGGCGGCATTTTTGAAACATGCCACCGCAACATGCTCCATCGGATTGCTGAACATATGCCCCAATGTCAACAGGGACCGGGGGTCGCCAGCCTGCGCAGCCCTGGCAAACCAGGCGACGCCCGACAAGGCATCTTGCGCCACGCTCAAGCCGGAGGAGTAACTTCGCCCCAAGGCAAATTGGGCGTCCATCGCACCCTGTTGCGCCGCCTTCCGGTACCAGTCGATGGCATCCGGATCGCCGTCGGCCTCGGCGATTTTCGCCAGTGCCAATTGGGCCCGGACCTCGTTCTGCCGCGCCGCCTGCAGGTACCAGGCCCTGGCCTTGGCCATGTCCTGCGGAACACCCAGGCCCTGTTCGTACATCAGCCCCAGGTGGTAGCGGGCATCCGCGTCGCCATACTCCGCCGCCTTGTCCCACCGCTGCGGGTCGCCCCTGCGCTCCTCCGTCACTGGCTTGCGGCGGGCTCGTCCACGACCTTTGCCTCGGGCGTCTGCCACGCCTTCCAGCAACTCGATCGCCACCTGGGCCGCGGCATGGCTCTGTCGCGCGGCCTTGCGGTACCAGAGCAGCGCCTGATCCCGATCGGCAGCGAGGCCCTGACCGCTTTCGTACAAACCACCCAACACGCATTGGGCAGTGGC
>JAYVRP010000921.1:0-12855 GCA_043776215.1 Rhodoferax sp.
CCGAGATGCTCCGTGCCGGTCACGCGAAGACGATGGGCATCGTCAAGGTCTGCGTCTCGGAGACCGGTCAGGTGTCGAAGGCGTCGATGCTCCAGTCGACCAAGTACCCCGCCTACGACGCGCAGCTCCTGGCTGGCGTTCGCGACTGGACCTATCGCCCATTCGCCCCGAAAGGTCGCAACGTGCGCGTCTGCGGCGTCGTGACGTTCGTCTACGTGATCAAATAGCGTTACTCTGGCGTCGGCCGTGGCTGACGCCGTCATCGAGGTCAACGACCTTCGCAAGACCTACCGGACTCCGTTCGCGCTGCGAAAGGTCGAGGCATTGCGCGGCGTGACGCTGTCCGTCGAGCGTGGTCAGATCTTCGGGTTCGTCGGGCCCAACGGCGCCGGCAAGACCACGACGATCCGCATGTGCCTGGGGCAGAGCACACCCGATGCCGGTGAGATTCGTTACGCGCTGCAGGATGGGGCACCGGCGCCACTGCAGATGCCGCAGGATGCCATGGCGATCAAGGCGCGCCTCGGTGTGGTGAGCCAGATCGACACGCTGGACCCCGACTTCTCCTGCGCCGAAAACCTGCTGGTGTATGGCCGTTATTTCGGCATGCGGGATGCGGCGATTCGCCAGCGTATTCCGACCCTGCTGGAATTCGCATCGCTCACACACAAGGCCAGCGCCAAGCCAGGCGAGTTGTCGGGTGGCATGAAGCGCCGGCTCAGCCTGGCCCGGGCATTGGTGAACGACCCGCGCCTGCTGCTGCTCGACGAGCCCACCACGGGGCTGGATCCACAGGCGCGCCACCTGATGTGGGAGCGGCTGCAGGTCTTGTTGCAACAAGGCAAGTCGATTCTGCTCACGACCCATTTCATGGACGAGGCCGAACGCCTGTGTTCGCGCCTGCTGGTGCTCGACCACGGCCGCAAGATTGCCGAAGGCACGCCGCGCGACCTGATCGCACAGCACCTGGAGCCCGACGTGGTCGAGGTCTTTGGTGTGGGGGCCGTGGCCTTGATGGAATCCCCGCTGCGCCAATTGGCGGCGCGGGTCGAGCTCAGCGGCGAGACGGTTTTCTTTTATACCCAGGACGCGCGGCAGTTGCTCGATGCACTTTCCACCTGGCCACAATTGCGCACCTTGCACCGGCCGGCCAACCTGGAGGACCTGTTCCTCAAGCTGACCGGGCGACAGATCAGGGAGGACGGCTGACATGGTGATCCCCGGCATCTGGCGTGCGCCGCAACTCTCCCTGCGTTTCTGGCCGGTGTTCCTGCGCAACTTGCTGGTGTGGCGCAAGCTGGCCATCCCCAGTCTGGTGGGCAACATCGCCGAGCCCTTGATGTGGCTGGCGGCTTTCGGTTACGGGCTCGGCGCACTGGTCGGGCAGGTGACGGTGGCCGGCGCGGATGGCGCAGGCACCAAGGTGCCCTATATCTTGTTCTTGGCCAGCGGCAGCATCTGCATGAGCGCGATGAATGCGGCGTCGTTCGAGGCCCTGTATTCGGCTTTTTCGCGCATGCATGTGCAGAAAACCTGGGACGGCATCATGAACGCGCCAGTGCAACTGGACGACATCGTGCTGGCCGAAATGTTGTGGGCCGCGTTCAAGGCCTTGTTCACCGTGACGGCGATCCTTTGCGTGATGCTGGGCCTGGGTATCAGCCACAGCCCCAAGCTGCTGCTGGCCTGGCCGGTGCTGTTGGGTGTGGGCATCACGTTCTCGTGCATCGCGCTGATCTTCAATGCACTCGCCAAGGGTTACGACTTTTTCACCTACTACTTCACGCTGTTCCTCACGCCGATGATGTTTCTGAGCGGCATTTTTTTCCCGCTCGAACAGTTGCCGCCACTGGTGCGTGTGGTCGCCACCTGGCTTCCGCTGAGCAATGCGGTGGAGCTGGTGCGCCCCTTTTTCATGGACCAGTGGCCGGCGCATCCAGCGCGCCATGTGCTGGTGCTGGCAGCGTATGCCGTGATCGGGTTCTGGCTGGCGCTGGTGTTGACGAGGAAGCGGTTCCGGGGCTGAAGTCGTGTGGGTGCTGCAGCACAGTATGCCTTCGACAAGCTCGGCCCGAACGGAGCGATGCGATGGTCACACGGAGCGGCGGTCCGCCGGAATTGGGCGATAGCCCACTCGCGCGGGGTGAAATTTCAAGCGGGCAGGGCGAAGTTTCAGCCCGCCAGGCCGGCGTTCAGGCCTTCGCCGCCGCCTTGATCATGTCGGCCGCTTTCTCGGCAATCATGATGACCGGCGCATTGGTGTTGCCGCCCACCACGCTGGGCATGATGGACGCATCGACCACACGCAGGCCCTGCATGCCGTGCACGCGCAGCTGGGCATCGACCACATCCATCGGCCCGTTGCCCATGCGGCAGGTGCCGACCGGGTGGTACACAGTATCGGCGTTGTCGCGGATGAACTTCTCGATTTCCAGGTCACTCTGTGCCGACGCCGATGCGGGGGTCTCCTTGCCGCCGAAGTCGGCGAGGGCTTTTTGCGCCAGGATCTTGCGCGTGAGCCGAAAGCCGCGGATCATGCGGTCCATGTCGTCGCGGTGGCCGAGAAAATTCGGGTCAATCAAGGGTGCGGCCGCGGGGTCCTTGCCGGCCAGTTGCACACTGCCCCGGCTCACGGGGCGCAACACGCAGACATGGCACGAGTAACCGTGGCCGAACGTGGTCGTGCGGCCGTGGTTGACCAGCTTGGCGATCACAAAATGCAGTTGCAGGTCGGGAATGGCCTCTTCCGGCCGACTCTTGATGAAGCCGCCGGCTTCAGCGAAATTGGTCGTGAGCATGCCGGTGCGGTGGTCACGCCATTCGAAAATTCCCTTGACAGCGCGGAACAGGCCAGTGGGTGAAATGCCGAACAGGTCCTTCAAGTGGGGCGCGTTGGTGACCTGCACCACATCCGGGTGGTCGTGCAGATGCTGGCCCACACCGGGAAGGTCGTGTTGGGTGGCCACGCCGTTTTCCAGCAGGTGACTGTGCGGCCCAATGCCGGAGAGCAGCAGAATCTGCGGGGACTGCAGTGCGCCGGCGCACAGCAGCACTTCACGCGTGGCCTTGAGTTGCTTGACTGCACCCTCGTGCTGGAATTCCACGCCCACGGCGCGTTTCTTTTCCAGCAGGATGCGGGTGGTCAGCGCCCCCGTGATCACCTGCAGGTTGGGGCGTTTCAGGTTCGGTGTCAGGTAGCCCTTGGCGGCGCTCCAGCGCTCGCCGTTTTTGTGCGTCACCTGGTAGACGCCCACACCTTCCTGCTCGGGGCCGTTGAAGTCGCGGTTCTCGCGAAAGCCGGCCTGTTTGCCGGCCTCCACGAACACCTGGGCAAAGGCGTTCGGGCTGCCCAGGTCTTTCACGTTCAGGGGGCCACCCGTCCCGTGCAGTGCGTCGGCGCCGCGTTCGTTGTTCTCGGAGCGCTTGAAGTAGGGCAGGACGTCGTCGAATGCCCAACCACTGTTGCCCTCGGCGGCCCATTGGTCGTAGTCGGAGCGGTGACCGCGGATGTACACCATGGCGTTGATGGAGCTGGAGCCGCCCAGCACCTTGCCGCGGGGCTGGTAACCCATCCGCCCGTTGAGCCCCGGTTGCGGGGTGGTCTCGAAGCGCCAGTTGCCAGTGGGCGCCTTGGACATCAGTGCCAGCCCCGCCGGACAATGGATCAGAACGCTGCTGTCGACCGGGCCGGCCTCCAGCAGCGCCACCTTGACGCCCGGGTCTTCGGTGAGGCGGGCCGCCAGAACGCAGCCAGCCGAGCCGCCGCCGATGATGATGTAGTCGAACATGGTGGGAAGATTCCTTTGTTGATTGCTTCTGATCGCAAGCCCAGCGAAGATAGACGACCCGATGACAGAATTCCTGAGGAGCCTACTTTAATGCGTACCCCCGTAAACCCTGAGCCCCACCCTGACGGCAATATTGACTGCACTGTGGAAGGTGAGGTCTTGTTGATCGGCATCAACCGCCCGGCAAAACGCAACGGTTTCACCCCCAAAATGTACCTTGAGCTGGGCCAGGCCTATACCCGGCTGGATGACGATCCCGGTTTGCGCGCGGGTGTCTTGCATGCGGCGGGCGCCCACTTCACGGCCGGGCTCGACCTTCCCACCATCGCGCCCTTGATGCGTCGCGGCGAAAAAGCGGTGCCTGCCGGCCTGGTGGATCCGCTGGACCTTGGCATGGAGGGCTACCGCAGGC
Organism: Rhodoferax sp.; assembly: GCA_043776215.1. Taxonomy (GTDB): domain Bacteria; phylum Pseudomonadota; class Gammaproteobacteria; order Burkholderiales; family Burkholderiaceae_C; genus CAISIP01. Next base: position 4,201 of record JAYVRP010000921.1, read on the forward strand.
GGACCAAGCCGATGGTCGTGGCGGTCAAGGGCATCACCTACACGCTGGGCATCGAGCTGATGCTGGCCGCCGATATCGTGGTGGCAGCGGACGACTGCCGCTTCTCGCAGCTCGAGGTCAGGCGCGGCATCATGGCCACCGGTGGCGCCACACTGCGCATGGCCGAACGCGCAGGCCTGGGCAATGCGATGCTGCATCTGCTCACAGGTGACGAGTTCGACAGTGCCGAGGCCTTGCGCCTGCATTTCGTGCAGAAGGTGGTACCCGCAGGGCAGGAACTGGACGTGGCGCTCGGGATTGCCCATGTCATTGCTGCGCAGGCGCCACTGGCGGTGGTGGCCACCCGCCGCAGCGCCCGCAAGGCCGTGGAACATGGCCCGCTGGCAGCGATGCTCGACTTCATCGACGTGCAGCAACGCCTGTCTGGCAGCGCCGATGCGGCAGAAGGGGTGTTGTCGTTCATCGAAAAGCGCGCGACCAGGTTCACGGGCCGGTGATCACGCCCGGTCCTCGGCCGTCCTGACAGCGGAGGGTTGCCATGGATGGAGGTTTTTGGCAATCGCGACAATGACAGAGCCGCGCGCTGCATGTGCGTCTGTCATCCTGGATTTTCAACCCGCTTCCAGCACGGAAGCATCTTCCCCGAGGAAATTGCCATGGCAACCAAAGTCGACAAAGTTCTCTACAAGGCGCACGCCACTTCCACGGGTGGCCGTGATGGCACCACGCGCTCGTCCGATGGCCTGTTGGATGTCAAGCTTTCGGTCCCCAAGGAGATGGGCGGTGGCGGTGGCGGGGTCAATCCGGAGCAGCTTTTCGCGGCCGGTTACAGCGCCTGCTTCATTGGCGCCATGAAGTTTGTCGCGGGTTTGCAAAAAGTGGTTTTGCCGGCCGACACTTCGATCGATGCGACGGTGGGCATTGGCCAGATTCCGGCCGGTTTTGGCATCGAGGTGCAGTTGCTCGTCAAGGTGCCGGGGGTGGACCGCGCGGTGGCCCAGGCGATCGTGAACAAGGCGCACGAGGTGTGCCCGTATTCCAACGCGACGCGCGGCAATATCGAAGTGACGATCACGTTGGCCTGAGCCCTTCCAGGGGAGCTGGTCCCACCCGGTGTGCGGCGCCGAAGGGGTGTCGCAGCGGTGCTTGGCTCCAGCGCGGAGATCCTTGGCATACTTGGCGCACGATGAACTACATTGAATTGCCCTGCCACCGGTTGGAGCCAGGCAAACCGGTGCCATTCCATATCTGGGATTCGCGGGGCAACCTGTTGATTCGCCAGGGGGAGCGCGTCTTGTCAGTGCAGCACCAGGACATGCTCGCGGCGCACAAGGCCTGTGTCACGGAGGCAGACTTCAAAGCCTGGCAACGCAGCTACGATCGGCTGGTCTACAAGATGTTTCGTGAGGGCGCCACGATGGACGAGTTGGCCAGGAGCTATATGCCATCGGCCATTCTGGAGGTGGATTACGTCGTGGGGCACAACGTGACGGGCGGCTGGCTGGACCTGCACGAAGTGCTCAGCAGCGTCTTGTACCAGGGGTCTGTGGCGCGCACGCCGCTGGAACGGCTCGACGGTATCCAGAAACGCGCCATGGAACTCATCCAGACGAGTCCCGACGAGTGCCTGTTCACCCTCTTCCAGTGCATGCCCGACCGCACCTTGGGTTACTGTGCCAAACACGCCTTGTTGGCGGCGGTGTTGTGCGAGCTGACGGCCATCAAGCTGCAAGTGTCCGATCCGGTTCGGCCGGTGCTTTTTCGTGCGGCACTGACCATGAATATTTCCATGGCCAGGCAGCAGGATGCCATGGCACGCCAGACCACGCCGCCCACGGCCGATCAGCAACGCCTGATCCGGGAGCATTCGCAAGACAGTGTCGACATCCTGCGCGGGTTCGGCGTGGTGGACGAGGATCTGCTCGACCTGGTCGGCGCGCACCATACGCAAGACGCACTGGGTGGTGCGGACCGGAACGAAGAAATCAAACGCATATTGCGCATGGCTGACCAGTTCATCGCCAGGATTTCGGCCCGTGCCACCCGCGCCGCACTGTCAACCCGCACCGCCGTCAAATTCCTGGTGGCACCAGCGACCAGCAGTTCCTTGCGAATCGGCTCCGCGATGACCGCCACCGTGGGCTTTTACCCGCCGGGCACCTATGTGGCATTGTCGAACGGCGAGACCGCGATTGTGGTGCGCCGCGGTGTGACGGCCAGCGCGCCACTGGTGGTCAGCATCATGAATGCGTCCGGACTGGCCCTGGCGCAGTATGTGGCGCGGGACACCCGCGTCAAGGCGACGGCGATCCTGGCACCGGTCAGCCCGGAACGCCTGAAATTCAACGTCAGCTTGGAGAAGGTCCATCGTGCGATGGGCAACACCCAGCCGGGCACCTGAGCCTTGGCGGCACGGTCAAGCGCCAGTGCTTGCCATTCGAGGCCGATGAGCGGATTCGGCGCATCCGCCCACGGCTGGGCGAACTGGCGCAAATCGATGGTGGCGCCTTCACCCGGTTCGAACGGCGCTCGCGGTTGGTGCACCGCGCGCTGACCAAGCGTGCAGGATCTGGCTTTAAGCCTGCCAGACACCGAAGCCGGCGTTGCGCAGGTCGATGGCAACTTCCACCTCCCTGCTGCGTGCCTGCTCATAACCCATCGGGTTGAACGCCTCGTACAGGTCGGGCAGCAGCCGCATACCGTACTTCAGCACATAGCGGTTGGCCTGGATGCCGGCCATGTGTTTGTCGAAACGCCGGTCCGGGTCCAGCCCGGTCATGCCCACGTAGACGCAGAGTTTGCCGGTCATGTAGCCCGGGTTGCAGCGCAGGAAGCGCAGCTCATGCAGCACTGCAGCGTCGAGTGCGACGACATACACGTGGTAACGCTTGCCGCGTGCAGTGCTGCCGCGCCGGACGACAACGCTGGTCGTCACTGGGCCTTGACGCCGGCCTTGCGCACCAGGCCGCCCCACTGGTCGCGGTCGCGCGCGACCTGGCTGACGAACTGCTCGTGCGTTTTGGCGGAAACCTCGTAACCCAGGCTGGTGTACTTGTTGACGATCTCGGGGTCTTTCAACAAGCGGTTGACGGTGTCGGCGATCAGCTGGACGGTGGCCGGCGGTGTTGCCCTGGGCACAAAGAGCCCGCCCCATGACGAGCCTTCGAAGCCTGCCAGGCCTTGTTCCTTCATGAGGGGCACCTCGGGCGTGTGTTTCGAGCGCTCGGTGCCGCTGACGCCGATCAGGCGGAGCTTCCCCGTGGCCACGTGGGGCTTCAGGGTCGAATAGTCCAGGAAAGCCATCGTGACTTCCCCCGCGAGCAAAGCCTGCGTCGCCGGCGCGCCACCCTTGTAGCCGATGTGCTCCATATCGAGCCGGCCCTGTTCGTTGAACAGGTAGCCCATCAGGTGGCCGGTCGAACCCGGGCTGATCGAGGCGTAGTTGTGTTTGCGGGGTTCGGCCCGGATCTGGTCGATGAGTTCACGCGCCGTGCGTGCCTGCGTGCGCTGCGTGCTGACCGCCAGCCACAGCTGCGAGTAAATGATCTCGACGACGGGCACCAGGTCACGGACCGGGTCATAGGGCGGCTTGTCGAACATCTCTGGCACCATCACGATCGGCAAGGTGTGCAGCAGGATCGTGTGCCCATCGGGTTGTGCCCGGATCACCAGGTCGGTGCCGATGACGCCGCTCGCGCCTGGCTTGTTGTCGATGATGACGTTCTGCTTGAACGCCTCCGACAGCTTGGGTGCCAGCGCGCGGGCCAGGGCGTCGCCACCGCCGCCCGCGGCGTAGGGGACAACGATTTTGATGGTCTGGCTCGGGAACCGGTCCTGGGCGATTCCCTGCAACGCGGCCAGGGCGAGCAGGCCGGTCGCCAGCAGGCGGTTCCAGTGGCTGCGTAGGGAAATGGCGGTGTGCATGGCGTCCTCCTTCGAGTATTCGTCAACTGGTGCTCGGCCAGCCGCCTTCCGGCCGCTGGCAATACGACTCCAGATGGTCGATCAGGGCCTTGGGCGTGTCGGTGGCTTGGCGTGTGCGCGGGAAAATGTGTGCGGTACGTTCCTTGCGGTCGAACCAGATCGACTCGTCAGTTTCCTGCTTTGGTCGTTGGTCCGCCAGAAAGACGATGGTGTCGGCGCCCTGAGGGTCCTTGCGCAAAACGGATTGGAGTGTGGCCCGAAACCGTGGCATCGAGCGCCCCACCGCCGCGGTGTCGACCCAGCCCGGATGCATCACGTAAAAGCGCCGTCCCGAGCCCGCGTGTTTCTGCCTCCAGTTCTGCGTCATCACCACCTGCGCCCGTTTGGACAAGCCATAGGCGCGCACGCCGAGGTAGCCCTGCCCGGTGATATTCAGGTCCCGGACGACCAGCGGATGGTTGTACATGCCGCCGGAAGAGGTCTCGATCACAGTCGCTGTGTCGCTGAGCATGCCGCGTGCGAGCATCTCGCGCGTGAGCAGATAGTGGCTGAGGATATTGGTGGCGAACGATGTCTCCAGGCCCTCACGCGTGATGATCTGGTCGCGCTTCTGGATTCCTACGTTGTTGACCAGAACGTCGACGCGCAGACTGCGCGCCTGCAGGCGATCCAGAAGTGCCCAGACCTGGTTGCGCAGGGAGAAGTCGGCGGTTTCGCAGATGACCTTGCCCGGCCCTGTGCACGATGCCGCAAAGGCTTGCAGCTTGTCGGCGCTGCGGGCCACGCACACGACGGTGGCACCGCCGGCCACAGCGGAACGAGCCGCCGAGCCGCCAATGCCTTCGGACCCGCCGACCACGAGCCAGGTCTGACCCCGGAAATCGCCGTGCAGGCGGCGCCAGAAGATGCTGCGCGCGTGGTAGCCAATCTTGCTGTAGCTCGGCGTGAAGCGGCAGTAGAAGGCGATGATCTTCTTGATCGGAGCGTTGTTCGCGCTGGCCATGACGGGTGCGCCTCTCAGCCTTGCACTTGCTCGGGCGTATATCCGGCCGCCCGGCCAAGCTGCGCCCGGTCGTAATAGTCGCTCCAGCGCGCGATCTTGTCGCCGCTGAACTCCAGCACGCCGGTGGTGGGGCAGGAACCGCTGTTGCCGTGGATCACGATCTCGTCGGTGCGCTGCACGAAGAGAGCGCTGTCGATCACGCCAATGCGGCGGATGTTCAAGGTCACTTTCTTGTGCGCGCCGCCGAGCTTGGAGATGCGCTGGTAAATCGTCTCGCGCCCCACCACCGGCTCGAGCATGACCGAGTGCAGGATGCCGTCGGGCGCAAAGAGGTCGGCACAGGTGCGCCATTCCTGCGCCTGCCAGGCGCGGGCCATCTCGCGGAAGATGGCGATTTTGTGTTCGTCGGAGATGGAGTTGCTCATGTCGCAGTGTCGTATAAGTGGTGTGCGGAGTGTTACCGTGGCGCGTCACTCGGGCTTGATGCCGGCCTTCTTCATGATTTCGGCCCAGCGCACGAAGTCGTCGGCCACCATGGCAGCAAAGCGTTCGTGGGTGCTTCCGCCTGACTCCAGGCCCAGATCGGCCAGCTTGGCCGAAACTTCCGGCAACCGGGTGATCTGAGCCACATCGGCAGCCAACTGCTGCAACACTGCTGGCGGCGTCTTGCTTGGCACGAACATGCCGATCCAGCTGTAGGAATCGAGGCCCGAATATCCCAGCGCGGCGAAGGTCGGAAGGCCTGGTGTGGGCGCATAGGGCTTGGACACAGCCAGCAGCCGCAGCTTGCCCGATTCGATGTGCGGCTTCATCGTGGCGTAGTCACTGAAGGCCGACTGCACTTCGCCGCTGACCAGTGCCATCACCACCTGCGCGCTGCCCTTGTAGGGCACATGCAAAAGGTCAACACCCGCGATGTCGTTGAGTTGTGCGCCGTACAGATGGCCCATCGAGGCGGCACCGACCGATGCATAGCTGTATGTCTTGGGTCTCTTCTTGACCTCTGCGATGAACTCGGAGAGCGTTTTCGATGGCGTCTGCGCAGCGTTGACGGCAAGGATCAGTGGTGCACCCCCGAGTTCGACGACGGGAGTCAGGTCCTTCATGGGATCGTAAGACAGTTTCGTGATCAGGTTCGGCGCCTGGACGATTAGCTGGTTGGTGATCAGGATGGTGTGGCCGTCCGGTGCCGAGCGGGCCACTATTTCTGCACCCAGGGTGGCGCTGGCACCGGGCTTGTTCTCCACGACGACGGTCTGGTTGTACTTGGCTTGCAGCTTTTGCTGCACCGTACGCGCCAGGAAGTCCGCCGCGCCGCCGGGTGCGAAGGCCACGATCAGCCGTACCGGTTTGCTGGGGAAAGTCTGCGCGACTGCAGTGGCGCAGAACGCGGCGAAGGTGATAGCGACAAGTGCGAGTGGCCGAGGCAGGAATCGGGCATTCCAATGCATGGGGTGTGTCTCCTTCTGTGGTTCAAGCTCCTCACCTTTGACCGCATTCGAAAGGGAGGGTTCGGAAGACAGTTTAGGCAGCGCTACCACCTTGCCGCAGCAACTTAAGCCATTTTTCTTGCCTGGCAAGAAAGTGCCTTCCGTCGTGCGGAGACTTGCTGTCTTTGGCTTGCGCTGGCGCGTGCCAGGACGATGGGGACGGTGCGATGGGGACGGTGCGGCGCGATCAACGTGTGTCGGTGGAGGCCAGTGGCGCCAGTTCACGCTGCAGCATCTGGCCGAGTTCTCTGCGTCGGCGCATTCCCATGCGGGACCGGATGGCCGCGAGGCTGACGCCAATCCTGGTGGCGCTGGAAACGCGGAACGCGTAACCGACGCCGGCAGTGCCGGCGGGGCCGAAATCGCACATTTCCGAATGGCCGTGCTTGCGTGCAAACTGCACGTGTTCGCGCAGAACGGCCAGGCTCATGCCCTGCGCTTCGTAGGCCTCCGCGTGTCGCCGGTGCAGGGCGGCGATTTCGCTGTCGGTATCCTGCGCGAGCATGCTCACACCCACGGCGCTCAGCCCCAGAAGTCGACGATTGCCCGGCTTGGCCACGAAGGCCTTGATCGGGTACGCGCCTTCCTGGCGGTGCACGTAGACCGCATCATCGCCGCTGCGAACCACCAGGAAGACCGTGTCTTCCGAAAGGCGTGCGATCCGGTGCATCACTGGGCGAAACCTCTCCACCAGCGGCGACATGTCGGCCGCCGAGAAGCCAAGTTGCATGGCCTCAATGCCGAGCCGGTACAGCTTGGTCGACGGGACGCGTTCGACGAAGCCTTCGTCCTGCAGGCAGCCGAGCAGCCGATGGACCGTTGACTTGTCAAAGCCGGACCACTCGACAAGATCGGTCAAGCGGATTCCTTCCGCATGGTGGATCCCGATGTGCTTCAACAGAACCAGCGTCTTGCTGGCGCTCTGCACGTGGCCCTTGTCGTCGTCAGTTTGGCCCATGGAGCGTGCGCTTGCGTGTCGGCTTTGCGCTTAGCGCTCGAGGTAGGGCCGCTCGCCAACGGTGGTGACGCGCCACCCAGAGCGCGTCTCGGGAAAATAATCCCAGGAGGCAAAGTGCTGCGTGCAGCGGTTGTCCCACAGCGTGACGGTGTTCGGCTCCCAGCGCACGCGGCACTGGAACACCACGCCATAGGCAATGTGGTCGAACAGCATGCGCAACAAGGCCCGGCTCTCGGCCGGTGTGACGCCGCGGATCCGGTCCGTGAAGCCCGAGTTGACGTACAGGGCCTTGCGCCCGGTCAGCGGATGTGTGCGCACCACCGGGTGCTTGTTGACCGGGTACTCCTTGGTGGATGTGCTCTTGTAGGTGCCACGGAACGGCAGGTCACCCGCGTGCACCGCCTCGCGCTCCATCAAAAAGGCCTGCATGGGCTTGGACAGCGTCTCCAGCGCGGCGTACATGGAGGCGAACGCGGTGTCGCCCCCCGCGGACGGCGTGACTTCGATGTGCAGCATCGAGATGCCGGGTGGTTCCAGATCACAGGACACGTCGGTATGCCACGCTTCGCCGGCGGCGTAACTGGAGTGCGCGTCGGCATGGATACGCAGCGCGTCGGGCCGCTCCTTGTTCGCAAACGCGGGGTGAACATGCAATGGCCCGAAGCGCCGCCCGAGTTCGATCTGTTCGTCAAGCGTCATGGGCTGGTCGCGGAACACCAGCACCCCGCGCTCGGCCAGCAATTGCTTCACGGCGGCGATACCTGCATCGTCCAGGTGGCGCAGGGAAACACCGCGCAGCTCGGTGCCGATGTGGTGGTTGAGGTCCATGCGCCCGGTCTCGGCGAGCGCCTCGGGCGTCGGAACATGGGAGCTTGTGGCGGTGGACATGGGCGGTGTCTCCTGGTTGCGGGGTGTAGGGCCCCTGGCGGCCACTGTAGGCGAACCGGGGGCGTCGGTCTGTCCGATGCGTTACAGCAGATCCCGCAGCGGATGGACGTGCGCCGGCCACGGGCTGTCGAAGAAGTGCGCCACCATGGCGGGCGTGACGTCCTCGATGCGCGGCGGGTTCCACTTCGGCTGGTGGTCCTTGTCCACCACCAGTGCACGGATGCCTTCCACCGTGTCGGTGGCGGCACCGGTGCGATGCAGGTGCACGGGGTGAAAGCAGTGGCGTACCAGGTCGCGCTCCATGCGCAGGTCGTCGGTGAGGTTCATGGTGCGTGCACGGCGAATCTGCTCCAGCGCCACGTGCAGCAGCAGGGGGCTGCGCTGGCGCAGTG